>DASVVZ010000447.1:0-5431 GCA_036389875.1 Pyrinomonadaceae bacterium | reverse complement strand
CCCGGTGCACGATTTGGCGATGCAGAACGCGGACAACTGCTACTTTGTGCCCACGTTCGAGACGAGCGGTGACGTTGCGCGCACCAACAACGCCAGCAACACCGCGTTCCGCAGCTTCGGCACGGTTCAGTGCACTCTCATCGCGGAGGAAGCCATGGAGCGCGTGGCGCATGAGCTTGGCATAACGCCCGAAGAGGTTCGCTACAAGAATCTTTACAAGACGAGCCGCGGGCGCTCGTTCCAGCGCACCCCATTTAATCAGGCGCTCAAGCCCTGCTACATACGCGAAATCTGGGACAAGCTCTCCGAAAGCTCGGACTTCGGGCGCAGGCAGCAGGAGGTCTCACGCTTCAACGCACAGAATCGCTGGCGCAAGCGCGGCATTTCCATGATTCCCCTGAAGTATGGCATAGGTTATCAACCGCGCTCGCTGGATCAGGGCGTGGCGCTCGTGGTCGCGTATGCGTCCGACGGCTCCGTGCTGCTGCAACACGGCGGTATAGACTCCGGCCAGGGCATCAACACGAAGATGTTGCAGATTGCCGCAGAGACTCTGGGCATTCCAATGGAATGGATTCGCATAGCCGAGTCTTCAACGGAAACCTGTCCGAACGCAACCGCGACGGCAGCCTCTTCCGGCTCAGACCTCTTCGGCGGCGCAGTCCAGCTGGCCTGCCAGAAGCTTCGCAAGCGGCTTGAGAAGTACTGCGAAGAGAATCACGTCAAGGGCTGGAAGCGCAACTGGCAGATGAAGTGGAAGGAGATAGTCGCCGACGCCAACAACGCGCGCGTGGACCTCACGAGCGAAGCTCTCTTCCGCACGCCGCACCTGGGCAACCTCACAAGCGATAATCCGTACGGCAACGCCTTCTACTACTTCTCTTATTCGGCGGCCGCTACGGAAGTTGAGATTGACGTGCTGACGGGCGAGACTACAATCCTTCGTACGGACATACTGTTCGACGCGGGCAAGAGCCTGAACCCGTGCCTTGACGTGGGCCAGCTTGAAGGCGCGTTCGTGCAGGGCGCTGGCATGATGACCTCGGAGCAGTTGATGTACGAGGAGACGGGCCGCCTCTACTCAAACGGCACTTGGGACTACAAGCCGCCGCAGAGCCATTCCATCCCGATAGATTTCCGGGTGGCTCTCAACGGCACCATACGCGACCGCATGAGCAAGCAGCAGGAGGGGGCGGCCGTTCTCTCGTCACGCGCGCTCGGAGAGCCGCCGCTGGTGCTTGCCACGACCGTCTTCTTCGCCATCAAGCACGCCATCATGAGCGCCCGCCGCGACCAGGGCGACACGGGCTGGTTCGAGATGGAAACGCCCGCCAGCGTCGGACGCATCCAGCGCGCCTGCCTCGTAGACAGAAGCGCGCTCAGATTATGAGCAACAAAGGAAACGAGCCACGAAACGCACTAAACGGCACTAAACGGCTTCGCTTTTTGTTTCGTGCCGTTTAATGTATTTCGTGGTTACTATCTTTCGCCTGACTTTGTAATTAGCAGATGCACAGGAAGTTTCATAAGAGGATGGAGGAGATGCTGCGGCGTGATGCGCCGTTTGTCGTCGCCACCGTCATAAGGGTGCGCGGCTCTGCTGCGGCGAGGCCGGGCGCGAAGTCAATTATAGACGGCGAGGGCCGCGCGGTCTTCGGCTGGGTCGGGGGCGGCTGCGTGGAATCTTTTGTGTGCGCCGAAGCGAAAGAAGCCCTTGCGGCGGGCTCGCCCCGCATCATCACAGCGGATTTGGAGGACGAGCTTTCGGGGGTCGGCCTGCCGTGCGGCGGAGTGATGGAGATTTTCATAGAGCCCATCATGCCCCGCCGACGCGTGCTCATCCTCGGCGGGAGCGAAGTGGCGCTTCACGCGTCAGAGATATTGGAGCGCATAGGCTTCGCCGTCAGCTCATTCCGGGCCGCCGGGATTGAGCTGACCGCACAAGCCTCCGCGCTCGATACGATTGAGCTTGAAAGAGGCGCTTTAATCATCATCGCCAGTGCCGGTGAAAACAGCTACGACCTGGGGCCGCTTCTCAACGCCGAGCCTGAATACATGGCTGTCATTCCTCCTCCCGAGGGGCAGGCTCAGGCGGGTCTCGACCTCGGCGGAACATCGCCAGCCGAGCTTGCCTTGAGCATCGTGGCGGAGATGCTGGCCGTTACTCGCAGCGCGGCCGCTCGTCCCTTGCAGGAGATGAAAACGGATGAGCCGGTCGGCGCTTTCGAATCCGTGCCTGAGCGAGTGACACAGCCCTCGCTTACCATAGTCGGCCACAGCAGCATAACGGAAGAGCTTGCCTGGATGGCGGCGCGGCTTGGCTGGCCCGTTTCCGTTGACGGCGCTGGCGCTCTCGAAGAGAGCTACCCGGCGGGAGCCGTCATCATTCGAGACGACGCCGACTTCAGCCGCATGCCCGCAGGCCCCGATACTGCCCTCGTCGTAGCCACTCATCACAAGTGCGACCACCTGGCAATCGAGCGGGCGCTGGATGCTGGGTCATGGTACGTGGGATTGATTGCCAGCGCTCACCGCTCTAAGCTCGTCAGGGCCATGCTCGAAGACTCCCTGCAACGGGACGCGCGGCTGAAGACACTCAGGGCTCCTTCGGGCCTGGACATTGGAGCGGCTACGCCTGCCGAGATTGCACTGAGTATTATGAGCGAGGTGCTCGCCTGCTTTCATGGCCGCACGGGCAGGCCGCGTATGGAGAGATTCGCCGCAGAGACGCAGAGCGACGCGTAGGTGGCGTTAGAGAGATCGAATCTTTTTCTCTGCATTCCTCAGCGTCCGCGGCGGTGAAGAGTTATAGAAATAAGGAGCGCTTCAAGTTGCCACGTTCCGCGCAGCAACTCTATAAAGACATACTGATGGATCACGCCAGGCGGCCACGCAATGCCGGAAGTCTTGAGCGCCCGGACATGAGCGCCTCGGTCGTTAACCATTTGTGCGGGGATGAGCTGTCGGTTGAAGTGGGGCTCGACGGCGAGAGGATTCGCGAGGTGCGCTTTCGCGTACGAGGCTGCGCCATATCTACGGCGTCGGCCTCCATGCTGAGCCAGCAGCTTGGTGGATTGACTCTCGCCGAAGTGGCCGAGCTGGAGCTTCGCTTTCAGGAAGCTTTGGCCGACGCGTGCGTCGCCCTGCCCGAACAGCTTGAGCCGCTTGAGCCGCTTCTATCCGTACGCGATTACCCGCATCGTCAAAGCTGCGCACGTCTGGCATGGGACGCTCTGCGCGCTTTGGAGAGGCCAGGCTGAGCTGCCACAGTCCCATACAGACAGGTATGAGAGGAGACAAACACTTTTTGCCTTATAGAAACTTTAAGAGAACATTCGCGCTAATTCTAGGCAGCATCCTGTGGCTGCTGCCCTTCTGCTCCGGGCCGGCTTACGCGCAGGGAGCGGCCACGGCTAGAGGCGTGATGCCTGAGCAGCGCGCCGCTTCCTTCTTCGAGTCGCTACGGAAATCGCCCCCGCAGCAGATAGCCTTCCTGCGGGCTATGCCTAAGGGCGCAGACCTTCACAATCATCTCTCCGGCGCAATCTACGCCGAGAGCTACATACAGTGGGCCGCAGAGAAGGGCCTGTGCATCAACACTACGACCTTCGTGCTGACGCAGACGCCCTGCGAGCCGAACACGGCCGGGGTCGTGCCCATGACCTCTGCGCTGACGAACGGAGTCCTCTACCGGCAGATAATAGACGCGTGGTCTATGCGCAACTGGCAGTATTCGGGCCAGAACGGCCACGACCGCTTCTTCGACACCTTCGGCAAGTTCGGCCCCGCCACCTATGACCAGGCCGGGCGAATGCTCGCGGAAGAGACTGCGCGTGCGGCGCGCGGGCGGTTGCTCTATCTGGAGCTGATGCTAACGCCCGACAACGGAATGGCCAGCCAGCTGGGGCAGACGGTGGGCTGGGACGGAAACTTTCAGGGCACGCTCGATAAGTTAAAGGCGGCAGGAATAGCAAAGGCCGTGGCGCAGGGCGTGCAGAACATACAGAACGCCGAGAAGCAGAAGAACGAGCTGCTCAAGTGCGGAACCGCTCAGGCAGACCCGGGCTGCAACGTGGAAGTACGCTACGTCTTTCAGGTTTCGCGCGGCGCGGCTCTTGGCACGGTGTACGCGCAGATGGTGGCGGGCTTTATGATGGCCAGCGACCCGCAGACAAAGGTAGTGGCGCTCAATCTCGTGCAGCCGGAAGACTCTCTGCCCTCCATGCAGAACTTCGGCGTGCAGATGCAGATGCTGGACTTCCTTCACAATCTCTACCCGGCGGCTCACATAACGCTTCACGCGGGCGAGCTTGCGCCCGGGATGGTGCCGCCCGACGGCCTCAGCTTTCACATACGCTCTTCCGTCCTGACAGGCCACGCCGAACGAATAGGCCACGGCGTAACCATCATGTACGAGGTCAATCCTTACGAGCTATTGAGGGAGATGGCGCGGCGAAACGTGATGGTCGAGATATGCCTGACGAGCAACGATGTCATTCTCGGGATACGCGGTAAGGAGCATCCGCTTCAGACCTACATGCAATTCGGCGTGCCCGTGACGCTGGCCACGGATGACGAAGGAGTCTCGCGCTCAGACATTTCGCGCGAGTACCTGAAGGCAGCCATAGAACAGGAGCTTGGCTATCTTCAACTGAAGACCATGGCGCGCACTAGCCTTCAATTCGCCTTCATCCAGGGCGCAAGCCTCTGGAGCGACGGCAGAGCTTTCCGCGCAGTATCGCAGTGCGCCGCTGACAAACCCGGACAGGCAACCTCCAGAAGCTGCCAGCAATTCCTTGCCGCCAGTGAAAAGGCACGCCTCCAATGGGATTTGGAGAGGGACTTCAGGGAGTTCGAAAGCCGGTATTAGATTGATTTATTGAGCTTCAGGTAAGTAACGGGCCTGTTTGAAAATGTATGTCGCATAGATATCGACTCCTGGATTTCAAACAGGCCCGCTACTCTACAGCTCCTTAGCTTCCAAATCCTTATTGGCCGGCCCTTGTATGACCTTGCCGTCATAATTAAAGCGCGAGCCGTGGCACGGGCAGTCCCAGGATTTTTCCGCTCCGTTCCAATGAACTATGCAGCCCATGTGCGTGCAGACGGCCGAGCAGGAGTAGACGCGCCCCTCATCATCTTTGTAGAGGGCGACCCTATCTCCTTTCCACTCGACAACTTCACCTCTGCCTTTCGGGAGTTCCTCTATATCGTCCAACTCCGGCGTGCCAATACGGTCGGCCATGAACTCTTTGGCGTCGTTCATGTTCTCGGTGATAAAGTCCCTCGCGGACGTGACGGGTTTGAAGCGGGAGGGGTCGAAGACGTCCGCCCAGGGGTTTTCGCGCCCCTGAATCATGTCCGTCAACAGCATGGCCGCCACGTGGCTGTTGGTCATCCCCCACCCGCCGAAGCCCGTGGCGACGTACAG
>DASVVZ010000446.1:0-11112 GCA_036389875.1 Pyrinomonadaceae bacterium | reverse complement strand
AAAGCGTAGACTAGAAGAGAGAGTTTCAAGGCGTAAGAGCGTGAGCAAAACCCGCGCTCTCTTTGCCCTTCTGCTTTTACTGGCTTCGGTCGTGATCGTAGCGGGCCAGGCCGGGCGTCGTAATCGAAGCACGGGGGACAGCAACGTAAGCTTAAACGTCTATGCCGTGCGCGAAGACAACGCCGAAGCTCCCGTCACCTCCAAGCAGATTGCGCTCTACGACAACGGCGTGGAGCAGACCATCAAGAGCTTCTCGCCCGACCCGAGCCCCGCCCGCATAGTGCTGCTTGTAGATAACTCGCTCACCATACGCGCGGACGTGGAGAAGCTGGAGCAGGCGGCGCGCGAGTTCGCCTACGAGATTTACGAAGGCGACAAGCTTCTGATAGTCGGCTACGACGAGCAGGCTGAGATAGTCATTGACTGGACGGACGACGCCAAGAAGATAGAGGCTTCCCTGAAGAGCTTTCGCAAGAAGGGGTCGCCGCATCTCTTCGACGCGCTCAAGGCCGTGTCGGAGGAGGCGCTGAGGCCGCTTGCCGCCACCAGCCAGAAACGTGTCGTTGTCATCATCAGCGACGGAGTGGATAGAGGCAGCAAGACCAAGTTTGATGAGATCCTGAGCGACCTTCAGCTACAGGACATAACCGTCTTTGCCGTGCAGGCGCCGGACAGAACGGGCGGCGCACTTCGCCGCGACATGCCCAAGCCAAAAGATGTCGTCAAAAAACTTGCGGAAGAGACGGGCGGGCGAGTCTTTCCCATCAACGAGCCGCAGGTCGCGGCAAAAGCCATCTGCGACGAGCTGCGCAAGAACCGCTACATACTGGCTTACGCCCCGACCAGCATTCCTTACGGCGACTCACGCCGACTGCTGCTGGTGGCGGACACAGGCGTGCAGGTCAGAGCCAAAGCCGCCCAGCCTCCTTCAATCAAACAATAAGCTCTTCAGAGTCCCGCGTCTTATTAATCTACGATTTCTGTCTTGAGTAGACGTAGAACATGAGGCCTATGATGGCCAGGAAGACTATTTCGAGGAGGATGAAGTAGCCCGCGTCGAAGCGTCCCTGCTCGTCATGGGCCTCTCTGTAAACGACGAAGGTGGCGACCGAAAAGGCGGTTGCGAGCCAGATGGTCTGTCGTTTCCTGTCCCACATGATTTTCGCCTTCAGACAAATCCGCTACCGGCAGCTTCCTTAGATTCTTGAGCGAAGCCTGCTCAATCTTTCCGCCGCTTCATTCAGCGTCTCGTCCCGTTTACAGAAGCAGAAGCGAACCTGCTGCGCGCCGAGTTCAGGCCGGCTGTAGAAGCTTGAGCCGGGGACGCAGGCGACGCCAATCTCGCGTATCAGATGGTGCGTGAACTCTATGTCGGAAGAGAAACCGAAGCCGCTTATGTCCGTCATGATGTAGTAAGCGCCGTCGGGCCGAAAGGTTCGAAAGCCCGCCTTTTCGAGCACCGGAAGAAGAAGGTCGCGCCTGTGCGTGTAATCCGCCTGGAGCTTCCGGTAGTAGCTCGCGGGAAGCGAAAGAGCGTACGCGCCCGCGGCTTGAAGCGGAGCCGCCGCGCCCACGGTCAAAAAGTCGTGCACCTTTCTTATGGCGTTCGTGATTTCAGGCGGAGCTATGCAGTAGCCCACGCGCCAGCCCGTCACCGAATAGGTCTTGGACATTGAGTTGACTATCACGGTGCGCTCGCGCATGCCCTCGAGCTGCGCCACGGAGATGTGCTTAACTTGCGCGCCTTCGCGCGGATAAAGAATGTGCTCGTAGATTTCGTCCGTGAAGCAGAGCGCGTCGTGCTCCATGCAGAGCGCAGCTATGAACTCAAGCTCCTCGCGCGTGAAGACCTTTCCCGTGGGGTTATTGGGATTGCAGATGATTATGGCCTTGGTCTTCTCGTTAAAGGCCGCGCGCAGCTCTTCCCGGTCGAAAGCCCAGTCGGGGGCTCGTAGCGGAATGTAGCGCGGGCGTGCGTCCGACAGAATCGCATCCGGAGCGTAATTCTCATAGAAAGGCTCAAAAACTATGACCTCTTCTCCGGGGTCTACGGTCGCCATCATGGCCGCGATCATGCCCTCCGTAGAGCCGCAGGTGACTGTAATCTCCGTTTCCGGGTTAATCTGCAAGCCCAGATACGACTGGGTCTTGCGCGCTATGGCCTCGCGGAAATCACGCGCGCCCCAGGTGATGGCGTACTGATTTATGTCGCCTTCTATGGCCTCCATGGCCACGCGCTTTATATCGTCGGGCGCGGCAAAGTCCGGAAAACCCTGCGAGAGGTTGACGGCGCCGTGTTTCAGGGCTTCGCGCGTCATCTCGCGTATGACGGATTCCGTGAAAAGGCTGGCTTTTTGAGAGACGTGGCGGTGTTTCGCGGGTGCCTGCGTAGTCATTTTCTTCAATCTCTAGTGAAAAATTGTAAGCACTGGCTTATAATGGCCGAAGGGCGATGCTCTCACAGCCTGCGGGCTCGTGGCAACCGCTCAGTCGGGCGGGGCATCTCTCTCTCCTGCGGCTCTGGGAATTTTCCGCCGGGCCGTGTAACTATCCGGGCTCCTCTTAATCTAAAGCTACCCTCGCAAGGTAAAGAGATTCAATAGGGAAGAGTTGATGAAGGCTGGCATTCTGAAGAAATCAGGTATTTACGCGCTGGGCCTCGTTCTGATGGCGAGCATTCTACTGATGCCCGCGCATTCTTCCAGCGCGCCCCAGGAGCAGGGCCGGAACCGCCTGGAGAATCCCGCCGGGCTGGAGAATTTCTACCGCGCTCTCACGCAGATTAAATCGGGGCGGCGCATAGAGCCTGTGCGCATCATGCACTACGGCGATTCGCACACGGCCGCAGATATTCTGACCGCGGAGGTTCGGCGCAATTTTCAGAGGGACTTCGGCGACGGGGGCCCCGGCTACATCTCGGCGCGCAATCCGTTCAGCACCAAGCGTCGCGGCGTTGAGACCGGCACCTCCAGCGGCTGGGCTATTGACGGCGTTGGAAGCTCGGGGACGAACGATGGCATCTACGGGCTTTCGGGATTTAGCATCTCGACTTCGCGCGCCGGCGAAAGCGCCTGGCTCGAAACCATCTGCAATCACTTCGAGGTCTATTACCTGAGACAGCCGGGCGGCGGAACCATAGATATTCTGGTTGACGGCATGAGCGTGCTGGATAAGCCGCTCTCTCTAGATGCGGCCGCGCCTTCGCCTGACTACTTCACCTACGACGCGCCTTCCGACAGAAGCCACCGCATAGAGATTCGCACCACCCAGCCGGGCCGGACACGCATCTTCGGCATCGTCACAGAGCACATAGCGCCCGGCGTCTCCTACGACGTGCTAGGCATCAACGGCGCGCGTGCCAATCGCCTGTTGAGCTGGAACGACACGGCCTTCGTCGACAACCTTGTGCAGCGCAAGCCCGACCTTATCATCATCGCCTACGGGACAAACGAAGTGACGGACGGCGACTGGAGCGTTGAATCCTACTCGCGCATGTTCGCCAGTATCCTGCGGCGATTTCGACGCGCCGCGCCGCAGGCTTCCATCCTGGTCTACGGTCCGCCCGACAGGGGCGACGTTGATTTGGCCGGAACCAAGATGCCTGCCATGATTGAGGCGCAGCGACGCGCGGCCTTTGAGGTCGGCGCGAGCTTCTGGAGCTCCTACGCGGCCATGGGCGGCGCGGGCTCCATGAGCACGTGGGTTCAGCAGGGCCTTGCGCAGGGCGACCGCGTTCACCTGAGCCGCGACGGCTACATACGCATGGGCACCATGTTCTACACGGACCTGATTGCGTCCTACAACGAATACAGGACGCGCGCCCCGCGTAGCTCCGGGCAGCCGCGCCGCCGTTCTTAAAGATATTTGTTAATCGGGCAGGCGATGGAGTTCGCCTTTTAACCGCACGGGGCGGCTCTTCAAAGAGCGCCCGAGTAAGACGACAAGTGCTGATGACTCCTAATCAAGTGATGCGACGGCTTTCGCGCGCGTCATCTGGTTAGGAGTTTTTCTTTTAAAGAAGGGTATTGAGGAGAAGGGCGTGGAGACTTTGACGAAGTATCTGGCGGTGGCTGCGGGAGGCGCTCTCGGCGCTATGCTCCGGTACTACCTGGGAGGCTCGCTGCTGGCGCGAGCAGGAGCGCCCTTCCCCACGGCCACCTTCGTCATCAACATCACCGGCTCCTTCTTCGTTGGCTTCTTCCTCACGCTGGCTACGGAGCGCCTGCACATCAGCCCGCACTGGCGCCTCGCCGTGGCCGTAGGCTTCGTCGGCGCGTACACGACCTTTTCTACATTCGAGTACGAGACGGCGCGCCTGGTGGAGGACGGCGATTTTATGCGCGCCCTGCTGAACGTAGTTCTGAGCGTAGTGCTGGGCTTTGCGGCTGTCTGGGCGGGCATCCTCATGGCCAGAAAGGTAGAGCGCGCGCCGCTCACAAGCCACTCGCCTTACGAGCTTTTTCAGGAGCAGGCAGACCCGCGTGACCCCGCGCAAAGCTGCGGCGCGGAAGCAGACATCCGAGACGCTTCCATAGAGTGGCACGAAAGGCGTGGCTGACGGCCGGGGCAGTGGCTCTGCGGCCTCTTCGCACAGGGCCGCGTGATAAGCCTTAAATCTTTAAGCTTTAGGAGGTTGACGACGCACGAGCGGCTTCTGTATAGTTCTCGCTTCGGTGCCGGTCTGGTTCCTGTGGGACAGTTTTTCGGTCTGCGTCTTCCCTGGTTTCGTGCGGCATTCGAATGTGTTCGTTGTGCTCAGACCCCTGCGGTCTTTCTTAGACCGGCCGGGTTTGCATTGAAAGAGCGCTTTCCCGGCTTCCGCTCTCTATAGGGCGTGAATGAAGTGCTCCGGCTTGGAAATAGAACTTACGTGCGTGCACATTTCGGCCCGCTCCGGCGCGGGACTCATCGCGCGCACTTCTAACAGGCGGCTTCGAAAATAAAGTGTTGCCCCAAAAGATCGGACCCCCCGATCTCTCTTCAAGCAGCCACTCGAAGATAGAACAGAGCCGCCATTCATCGTCTATTAAAACTGTCAGTTCAAAGTGAAGCGCGCAATCCAGACTGAGGGATGCCACATCCGGCAGGCGTGACTCTTACGGTTGAGTATCAGGCTGGATGCGCTTAGAAGACAAGAGGGGAAAAAGGCTTTTCGCACGGAGCGCTGGAATCATCTCCGCTTGAGACGGCCTGTGAAGTTGGGTTGCTGATTTAATGAAGTAGGTTCTGGAATGTATTTTAC
Organism: Pyrinomonadaceae bacterium; assembly: GCA_036389875.1. GTDB lineage: Bacteria > Acidobacteriota > Blastocatellia > Pyrinomonadales > Pyrinomonadaceae > JACVRN01. Next base: position 5,870 of record DASVVZ010000446.1, on the reverse strand, counting down.
AAGCGGCAAGTACATGCTCTTTCTGGCTGTGGTCTTCTTCCTTTACTGGATGGTGGCCGGGCATCGTCGCACGCGCACGCTGCTGCTGCTGGGCGCAAGCTACTATTTCTACGCGCTCTGGAACTGGAAGTTCCTGGGGCTCATCCTTCTGATTTCGACCGTCGATTTCCTGACGGCGCGCTTCATCAGCAGAAGCGACAGGCCCGCCAGGAGAAAGCTGCTGCTCTGGACAAGCATCCTGACGGACATCGGAGCGCTCTTCACCTTCAAGTATTTCAACTTCTTCAGCAACTCCACCTCCGGGCTAGTCAACACCGTACAGCCGTGGCTGACCTCCGCCATCACGTCCGTCAGCAGCGCGCTCAACACGCAGCCGCCCGCCGCTCTCATAGGGTATCTGAGCGCGGAGACTGAGCCTTTTGTGCTTCATGTGGTGATGCCCCTGGGGCTCTCGTTCATCACCTTCCGCTCGCTCTCCTACGTGATAGATGTTTACCGCAAGCAGATGAAGGCGGACGTTTCCTTTCCAGACTACCTGACGTTCGTGGCCTTCTTCCCGACACTGATAGCCGGGCCCGTGGTGCGCGCCAAAGAGCTTCTGCCGCAGTTCCATGCTCAGCCGCGCCTGGTGAGCGAGGAAGGCACGCAGGCCATCTTCCTGATCATGCTCGGCCTGGTGAAGAAGATAGCGATTGCCGATTACCTTTCTAACAACCTTGTGGGCCGCGTCTTCGACCAGCCGCAGCTATACTCGTCGCTTGAGACGCTTGTCGCCATTTACGGTTACGCCCTGCAAATTTACTGCGACTTCTCCGGCTACTCGGACATAGCCATCGGCTCGGCGCTGCTGCTCGGGTATAAATTGCCGATTAACTTCAACGCGCCCTATCGCGCGCAGAACCTGCCGGACTTCTGGAAGCGCTGGCACATCACGCTCTCCAACTGGCTGACCGACTACGTCTACTTCTCAATCGGGGGCCTGCGCAAACGGCAATTCAACATGTACCGCAACGTCGTGCTGACGATGCTCATAGGCGGCCTCTGGCACGGCGCCGCGTGGACGTTCGTTATCTGGGGCGGGATGCACGGGCTAGGGCTCGCGGTCAATCGCTGGTGGGAGAATCGTCGCCGCAGCCTCAAGAGAAAGCCTAGGCAGCAGTGGTGGATTAAAGCCCTCTGCGTCTTTGCGACTTTTCACTTCGTCTGCCTGACGTGGGTCTTCTTCCGCGCCTCAAGCGTGGAGCAGGCCTGGGAAGTCCTCAAGCGATTCGGCGCAATGAATTTTGAAGCGGGCAATCTTCAATGGCCCGTGCTGACGGTTCTGGGCATAGGTTACCTGTCGCACTGGTTCCCGAAGGACGCTCTGGAGAAGGTGAGGCTGGGCTGGGGTTGGCTGCCCGCGCCCGTGCAGGCCGTCCTGATCCTCTCGGTAGGCGTGGGGCTCTATTACCTGTCGAGCGCCGAGGTGCAATTTATTTACGGCAGCTTCTGAGGACGGAAAAATTCTCGGGCTGTCTGAGCTTTACTTGAAAGAGTTAAGAGGTTTTTAGATGAACTGCCAGTCTTGCGGGAAAAAGGTCAGAGAGACGGCGCGCTTCTGCGACACGTGCGGCGTGCTTCTTCACACTACGCATTCCCGCATCGTCATAGACCTGAGCGCCAAAGAAGAGGTGGCCATCCCGGCTCCTTTCACCCCGTCTTTTCTCTTCCCGCATGAGGCGGAGAAGAAGCACCGGCGCTTCCCCTTCATCAATCGGGATAAGCCGGTCAAAGAGCTGGCCCCGGCCAATGGAAGAAAAGAGAAGGCCGCGGCCGCCCGTGTGGTCGCGACGCCGACTGCGGTTGTCGCCGCCCCACGGCCCGCCGTTAAAGATAGCGCGAGCGAAGCCGCCCCGGTTAAGAAGCAGCGTCATGCTCTTTTGACAAAGCCGGCGCAGACGATTCTCTGCGTGCTGATACTGGCCTCGCTGCCGCTCTTCGTGCCGGGCCTAGACCGCTTCCGCGAGATGCTGCCGGACTTCAACGAGATGGTCTCGTTCAATAACGGCTCTACAGGCGCAGGCGATTCGGGCATCCCGGGCGGCGCACCGGCAAGCTCGGATACTACCTACTCCTCCACGGGCGCGGGCGCTCCTGTGGTCGTCAGCTCCGACAATCCGATCGTCGACCCGGCGAACGCCATGGACAGCTTCTACGCTTCCCTGGCGCGCACGGACGCAAAGCAGGCCGGAGCCGTCACGCGGGTCACTCATTACGGCGATTCGCCGATCACGAATGACGGCATCACGGCCACTGTTCGAAGGCTCTTGCAGACGCGCTTCGGCGACGCCGGCCACGGCTTCATTCTGATGGACAGGCCCTGGGCATGGTACGGGCATCAGGCCATCACCTACACTTCGGGCGGCGGCTGGGACAACAATCCCATGTTCGGAGGCCGCCCCGGGGACGGCATGTACGGGCTCGGCGGCGTCTCCTTTAGTGCATCAGGCGCGGGCAAGTACGCGCGCTTCGGCCCGGCCGCGGAGGGCGAGACGGGCAAGAGCTTTTCGCGCATGGAGGTCTACTACTTGCAGCAGGCGGGAGGCGGACAGTTCTCCGTCTCGGTCAACGGCGCGAACCCGCAGACCGTATCTACCACTGGAACTCCGGGCCGCTCCGGCTTCTTCGAGATAAAGGCCGAGCAGGCCGGAGAAAATACCTTCGAGGTTAGAAGCGGCGGAGGCGACGTGCGGCTCTTCGGCGCAGTCCTTGAGAACGAGGGGCCCGGCGTGGTTTATGACAGCCTTGGCGTCAACGGCGCTTACGCGGGCCTGCTTGCGACGCTGATGAACGAGGAGCACTGGCGCGAGCAGTTGCAGCACCGCAAGCCGGATTTGGTCGTCATCAACTACGGCACGAACGAGAGCCAGTACGCCTCTGCCGACCAGATGCAGCGTTACGAAAAGGATTTGAGAGAGGTGATTCGCCGCGTGCGCGCGAGCCTACCGCAAGCCTCTATTCTTCTGCTCTCGCCCATGGACAGGGGCCAGCGCGCCGCCGGCGGAAAGATAATCACCAAGCCTTCCATCCCTATGATAGTCGAGATGCAGCGACGCGTAGCGCTCGACACGGGCTGCGCCTTCTTTGACACCTTCAAGGCTATGGGCGGCGAAGGCACTATGGCGAAGTGGTACGCGGGCGCAGGCAAGAATCATTACGTCGGCGGCGACCTCACGCACCCGACCGCGGAAGGCGCCGAGGTGGTCGGGCGTCTTATTTACGAAGCGCTCAACGACGGCTACGCTAAATACAGAGCGCGCACCAGCGGCGCGCAAAAGAAGTAAGGTCCGGAGTCTAGACTCCAGACTCTTGACTCTATTTTTCAAGGAGCGATTGAACAGGTTATGGCATTGCCGCAGGGGATAATCGATTTTCTTAATGAGAGCGCTCGCAGTAACGGGGCCGAGCAGCCGGGAACAACCGACGACCTTTTTCAGATGGGCGCGCTCGATAGCTTCGCGCTCGTTGATTTCGTCACCGTGCTTGAGCAGGAGACGGGCATCTCCGTGCCGGACGGCGATGTCAATCCCGCAAACTTTCAATCCATAGAGCAGATTGAGCGCTACGTTGAATCTAAGCGCTAAGGAAGTTTAGGAGTTGAAAGCCTTCGTCACAGGCTCCGGCAAGTTTCTGCCGGAGCGCATAGTCTCTAATGAAGAGATCGCGGAGCGTCTGGGTCTTTCTCCCGAGCAGATTTTCAAATCGAGCGGGATAAGAAGACGACGCTGGGCCGAGAGCGGCACGACCACGAGCGCTCTGGCGGCTGAGGCTTTAAGACTTGCTTTAGAGGACGCCCGCCTGTTGGCCGAAGATATGGACTATCTTCTCTTCGGCACTATGACGCCCGACCGATTCATACCGGGCAGCTCACCTTCAGTTCAAAAAGCCCTCGGGCTTCGAGAGATTCCCTGTCTGGACATTCGCGCCACGTGCTGCAACGCTCTTTACGGGTTGCAGGTGGCGAAGGCGCTGGTCACGAGCGGAGCGGCGCGGCGCGTGGCCGTCTGCCTGGCGGAGATACAGTCTGCCTGGCTGGACTTGTCGCCGCAGTCGGGCACCATCTCCATGCTCTTCGGAGACGGCGCGGCCAGCCTTATCGTCTCTGACGAAGCGGCGGACGGAGCGCTTGAGATTATGGATGTTCACCTGGCTACGGACGGCTCTTACGTGGACGACCTGGGAGTGCGATGTCCGGGCACGCAGTTCGGCGCGAAGGGCGTAGATGCAGAAAGCGCAAACAGCGCCGACTACCTGGCGCGCATGAACGGGCAGTCCGTCATTCTTCAGGCTTCCAGAAAGATTGTCGCCGCGAGTCAGAGGGTTCTGGAGCGCAACTCGCTTGCGGCCGCGGACGTGCGCTGGATGGTGCCGCATCAGGCGAACGCGAATCTGCTCGCGCAGGTGGCGCGCGGCCTGCGCTTTCCCACAGACAAAGACGGCGTGGTCAGCGTGCTTGAAGATACCGGCAACACTTCTTCCGCTTCTATGGGAATCGCGCTCGACACGCTGCGACGCTCCGGGCGCATACAGTCGGGCGATTATCTGCTGCTTCCTGCCTTCGGCGCTGGCTTCACCTGGGGAGCCGGACTCTGCCGCGCTTCTGTTTGACGACCGCCTCACGCGCACTCCGAAAAGCTGGATGAAAGCGCGCGGTTTTGTGCTAATATCCGCGCCTGTCTCCGTGCTCATTAACCGGCATAATATGTGCCCCTCCCTTTTCGGTGAATGCGCCATGAAAACTGCTCTAAGACTTCTACTCATCTTTCTCATTACACTTTCGACAATCGCTCGCGCGCAGGAGCAGCAGCAGCAGCAGCAGCCCGGCGACGTGTTGCGCGTCAACACGGAGCTTGTTCAGACGGAAGTGCTGGTGCTGGACGCCCAGGAGCGCTTCGTCGAAGGCATAGGCCGAGAGCAGTTCGAGCTTCGCGTTGATGGCAAAATCCTGCCCGTCTCGTTTTTCGAGCGCGTGTCGGCCGGCACCATCAAGGAGGAACAACTGGCGGCCGCGCGCTCGGGCGCTGCGCTGACTGAAAAGGAGCCGCCCGGAAGGGTTTCCAATCGCGGGCGCACCATCATCTTCTTCATAGACGACTTCCACCTTTCGGCAGAGAGCCTTCAGCGTGCGCGCAAGTCCATACTCTATTTCATAGACAAAGAGATGGGCGTAAGCGACCAGGTGATGATCGCTTCGGCCACCGGGCAGATAGGCTTCCTACAGCAGTTCTCGGACAACAAGGCGGTCTTGCGCGCCGCGCTTGAGCGGCTGGTTCACAAGCCCTACGTAGTGCGTGACGTAGAGGGCATGGGCATGACCGAGTATCAGGCACTGAGGATCGAGCAGGGCGATTCGGACGCGCTCTACTATTACGTCAACCGCATGGAGCAGGAGACGCGCTTTCAGGTCGGCGGCGGCGGCAAGGGCGGCCCGTCAAAAGAGCAGATTGCGAAAATCATTAGAGAGCGGGCGAAGTTCATGCTCAAGCAGAGCGCCAACGTGACCGTCAGCACGCTCAAGAGCCTGGAGAATCTTATGGAGGCGGCCGCGCCTCTGGCCGGTCGAAAGATACTCTTCTTCTTCTCGGACGGCTTCTATCTGAATGACAGAAACTCCGATGCCAGAGACAGGCTTCAGAATATAGCTGACGCGGCGCTCAGGGCGGGCGCGGTCATTTACTCGCTGGACACGCGCGGCCTTGTGCTGCCGGAAGCCGACGCCAGTAGCGGGCGCGTTGACCCCATAGGCCAACTGGCGCGCGCCAACGCGGGCGAGCTCGCGGCTTCACAAGACCCTCTGACGGCGCTCGCTTCGGACACGGGCGGCCGCGCGC
>DASVVZ010000445.1:0-6072 GCA_036389875.1 Pyrinomonadaceae bacterium | reverse complement strand
ACGAAGTCACGCTGGAGATTCCGGGCGGGATGGTTGACGAAGGGGAAGCGGCGGAAGGGGCAGCGGCGCGCGAGCTGCTGGAAGAGACTGGCTATCGCGCGCGAGATGTTCGGCTTTTGGGGCGCACGCGCCCGAATCCCGCGATTCAGAATAACTGGCTCTACTCGTTTCTGGCGCGCGACGTGAAGCTTGAGCAGGAGCCAGTTTTCGATTCATCCGAGTGGACTGTTGTAAGGCTGGTGCCGCTCTCTCAAATCCCCGCTCTGATAGCCCAGGGCGCAATTACGCACGCGCTCGTAGTCGCAGCCTTTCACTGGCTATCTCTTTATCATCAAGACTTGCTATCATCTGCTTAAAAGAGTCCTCTTGAGGCGCTCGGGCCTCTTTGTGATTTAAGAATCATGCGAGTACAACTATTGAAGCTGGCGCACGCGCGCTCCGGGGACAAGGGTGATACGGCCAACGTCGGGCTCATAGCTCTAAAGGACGAATACTACCCGCTCCTTGTCCGCGAGGTCACAGCCGCCCGCGTCAGGCAGCATTTCGAGGGCATCTGTCACGGCGAAGTCGAGCGCTTTCTACTGCCGAACCTTCACGCCCTGAACTTCCTGCTGCACGAAAGCCTGGGCGGAGGCGGCACGCTCTCGCTGATGACGGACGCGCAGGGCAAGACCTTCTCTTATGCGCTCCTGCGCATGGAGATTGATTTGACGGAGGACGAAGCGAAGGCGCTTTAGTCTTTCGGCATGGATGTGGTAAAGGCGATATGAGCGAGGAATTAGAACCCGTGGAAGGCGCGCTGCGTCACGGCTATGCACAAATCGGAGGCATACGGCTGCACTATGCCGAGCGCGGCGAGGGCGACGAGCTGGTTCTGCTGCTGCACGGCTTCCCCGAATTCTGGTATTCGTGGCGGCATCAACTGAAGGAGCTGGGCGAACGCTATCACGTGGTAGCGCCGGACATGCGCGGCTACAACCTGAGCGACAAGCCGCCGCGCGTGGAAGATTATCGAATGGATAATCTGATCGACGACGTGACGGGCCTGATACGCCACTTCGGAAAAGACAGGGCGGTGGTCGTGGGCCACGACTGGGGTGCGGCGGTCGCGTGGGGCGTGGCGCTCAAGCATCCCGAGTACGTCAGCCGCCTCGTAGCCATGCAGGTTCCGCCTCCGGCAGCCTGGCGCGAGAACATGACCTTCAAGCAGGCTTTGAGAAGCTGGTACATGCTCTTTTTTCAGATTCCCGTTCTGCCCGAATGGCTTATAAGCCTTAACGATTTCGCATCAGTCGAGCGTTCGTTGAAAGAGATTCCGGCCAGCCGGGGCGCTTTCAACGATACGGACATAGCCCTTTACAAGAAGGCGCTGCGCGAGCCAAACGCGCTGACCTCTGCCGTCAACTACTACAGAGCGAACTTCGCCTCTCTACTCTTCAAACAGCAGCAGAAGGATGATAGCGAAGACTTGAGGGACTATCGCGTGCGCGTGCCCACGCTTCTGATTTACGGCGAGCAGGACAAATTCATCGTGCCCGAAACTATCAGGGACGTGAATCGCTTCGTTGACGCGCCCTATCATGAAGCACGTTTTAAGAATTACGGCCACTGGATTCAGAACGAAGCGCCGGATGAAGTCAACGCCGAGTTGGCAAACTTTCTGGATGCCGAGCCTTCATCGCTCTGAGCGCGAAGCCGCATTTTGCCACCGAAGATGAAAGAAGAAGACGGACAGGTTCTTTACAGTGTAGAGGGCGCGCTGGCGCTTATTACGCTGAATCGTCCCGGCAAGAGGAACGCGCTTAATGACGGGGTCGTAAACGGCCTCAAAGAAGAGTTGCGCCGTGCCGACGAAGACGAAAGCGTTCGCGTCGTAGTCATCACGGGCGCGGGCGCTGATTTCTGTTCCGGCGCAGACCTCTTGGCCCTACAGAAAATCTCCCAGGCATCAGTGATGGAAAATCTGGAAGACGCGCGCTCATTGATGGAGCTGTTCGCTCTGATACGGCGCGTGCGCGTGCCTGTGGTGGCAGCCGTGCGCGGCAGGGCGCTCGCTGGAGGCTGCGGGCTGGCTACCGCGTGCGACGTGGTGCTTGCTTCAAGAGGCGCGCGTTTTGGCTATCCGGAAGTCAAGATAGGTTTTGTTCCGGCTATGGTGATGGCTATCCTTCGCCGCAACGTGTCGGAAAAGCGAGCCTTCGAGTTGATTACTCGCGGCGCGGAGATAAGCGCCGAAGAGGCAGCTTCTTTCGGTCTTATCAATCAGGTCTTTGATGAAGAGGGATTCGAAGAGAGCGTTGCCTCTTACGTGGCGGCGTTTGAAAAGATGAGCCGCTCGGCCATAGCTCTCTCAAAACGCCTGCTCTACCACATTGACGGCATGACCTTCGACGCGGCCCTCGAATCCGGCGCTGACCTGAACGCCGTTGCCCGCATGACTGAAGATTGTCAGGCCGGAATCGCGCGCTTCCTTAAAAAGTAACTCGCCTCAGACTTCTTCCGGCGACCAGAAATCCACGTCAATCTCTTCCGCGTAATGCAGAAGCGGCTCGCCTTCGGGCGTGGGCAGCCCGTGAGACTCAACCATAGTTGAAGTGTAAGAGCCGACACCGGCGTCGAATAAAACCCACGGGTGATGATGAATGCGCAGGCGGTCGAGCCGCTTGCCTTTGACCGAGTAGAGGCAGTAGCGCTCCGTGAGAAAGAAGTCCAGCGAGTCCGGATCGGACTGGCCCAGCTTTTTGCCGATCGTCCATCTCGCTTTGAACTCTGCGGGCGGCTCATCCGTTCGCGTTGAGCCGTAATCAATCTGGTCACCTTCCTGCAACAGTTCTATGCGCGCGTTGAAGTAGGGAAGATTGAAGAACGCGCGTGCTCCCATCACCGCGACCGCGCTGTTGGCGTCTAGCGAGAGAAACCAGACGCCCGGCACCCCGTCGTAGTGAACGTAGGTGCGCACGTTCAACTCATGAAACTCGCTGAGCCAGGGCACCGGCGGAGTAAAGCTGGGGCGGACGTTCCACATGGTGAAGGGCACCACGCCTATCCATGCGTCGCCCTCGAAGGTGTCAATCTTAAGCCGCTCAGGGATCAGTGGGCGCAGCAATCCCTCATCTATGCGCCAGTGCATGAAGAGAAGCTTGCCCCAGTTCTGGTGCATGATGGGGAAACCCCTGGGGCGCTCTCGTATTGAAAGACGGTCGACTTTATCGCTTGAACTTTTGCTCATAATTTGGGGGACTATAGCACGGCGGGCGGGGCGCTCTCTATTTGAATCTCAGAGATTGTGTGAAAGCGCGCACTCAAGCACAGGGTCACAGATGCGATCAACAAGCCCAAGCTCTAAAGCCTCACGGCTCTCTATGCGACGCGCGGTCGTGAAGAATTCCAGGGCGCGCGAAGAGCCAATCAATCGCGGCAGTCTCTGTGTGCCTCCCCAGCCGGTGATGATGCCCAGACGTGCACCCGGATGCGCAAAGACGGCGCGTGTTGAAGCAAAGCGAAGACGGCAACTGAGCGCAAGGTCCAGGCCGCCTCCCATGCAGTAGCCATTGACGGCCGCGATTGTTAAGACAGGAGCGCCGGCAATCTTCTGCATCAGTCGCTGGCCGCGAAGCGCAAACTCGATCGCCGTTTGAGGCGTCAACTCCGCCACCTCGCGTATATTCGCGCCCGAAGCAAACACGTCGCCCGCGCCCGTGAAGATGATTTTGTCTATACCCGAGCGCCCTAACAGAGCAGAGAAGATTTCGTAAAGAGATTCCAGCGTAGAGACTGATAGCGGATTGCGCTCGGCCTGGCGGCTGAGGCGAATAACAGCGCAGGCTCCGTGATGCTCAAGGACGACAGCTTTCGTGCCTGACGTTTCGTCGCCTTGCATTATTCTCTGGGACGAACATTCTCGCGCAGGAAACGAACTATGTCTTCCGTGGATGTACCGGGAAGAAAGATTTCCGCCACTCCCTGCTCTTTAAGTCGCGCTATGTCTTCCTGCGGGACTATGCCGCCCACCAGGACAAGACAATCATCCATGCCGCGCTCGTGCAGCAGTTGAACTATGCGCGGGCACAGAGTATTGTGAGCGCCGCTTAAGATGGAGACACCGACTGCGTCCACGTCTTCCTGAAGCGCGGCGGCGGCAATCATCTCGGGCGTCTGGCGGAGGCCCGTATAGATTACCTCCATCCCGGCATCGCGAAGAGCGCGCGCGATTACCTTCGCCCCACGGTCGTGCCCGTCGAGCCCGGGCTTGGCTACTAAAACGCGAATCTTTCTTTCCGACGACAAGTCATTCCCCTTTTAAAGCTTTAGTTAAAAAGCAGGCTCTTCGTAGAGACCGTAAACGTCGCGCAGAGCGTCGCAGATTTCTCCCAGCGTAGCGTAGGCGCGCACGGCCTCTATGGTAGAGGGCATAGTGTTTTCATCGCGGATAGCCGCCTGCTTCAATTTTTCCAGAGCGTTCGCCACCGCCCCCGCATCTCTACGTGCGCGCGTCTGTTCCAGCCTCTCTACCTGACGGTCGCGCACGCCCTCGTTGATGACAAGGATTGGAATCTCGTCAGTCGAAGCCTCCATCTGGTACTTGTTCACGCCAACTATGGTTTGGTCGCCGCGCTCCACGGCCTTCTGATACTGGTAGGCGGACTCCTGAATCTCCCTTTGCGGGAAGCCCTTCTCGATTGCTTCTACCATCCCGCCCATCGCGTCAATCTTCTCGAAATAATCCAGCGCGCCGTCTTCCATCTGCTTCGTCAACGCCTCTAGGAAGTAGGAGCCGCCGAGCGGGTCAATGGTATTGGCCACGCCCGTCTCCTCGGCAATTATCTGTTGCGTGCGAAGCGCTATCAGCGCGGCACGGTCTGTCGGCAGCGCGAGCGCCTCGTCGTAAGCATCCGTGTGCAGCGACTGCGTACCGCCCAGCACTCCTGCCAGAGCCTGAATAGCTACGCGCACGATGTTGTTCAAGGGCTGCTGGACAGTGAGCGAGACGCCGGCCGTCTGAGTATGAAAGCGCAACTGCAAAGTGCGCTCGCTCTTGGCACCGAACCTTTCGCGCATGACGCGCGACCAGATGCGGCGCGCCGCACGGTACTTCGCTATCTCTTCAAAGAAATCATTATGCGCGTTGAAAAAGAATGAGATGCGCGGGACGAACTCGTCCACGTCCAGCCCTGCGCGCACGCCCCACTCTACGTACTCGATTCCATCGCGCAGCGTAAAAGCAAGCTCCTGCAAGCTGGTAGAGCCCGCCTCGCGAATGTGATAGCCGCTCACGGAAATAGGATTGTACTTGGGCACGTGCCGCGTGCAGAACTCGAAGGTGTCGGTCACGAGCTTCATCGCCGGACGAATCGGATAAATCCATTCCTTCTGCGCTATGTACTCCTTAAGGATGTCGTTCTGAAGTGTGCCGGAAATCTTCTTCCAATCCGCGCCCTGCTTTTCCGCCACGACCAGATACATGGCTAGAAGCACAGAGGCCGGAGCGTTTATCGTCTGCGACACGGTAACCTCTTCGAGTGGAATTCCGTCGAAGAGAATCTCCATGTCAGCCAGGGAAGAGACGGCGACGCCGCATTTTCCTACCTCGCCCTCCGAAAGAGGAGAGTCCGCGTCATAGCCCATCAGGGTCGGCAGGTCATAGGCCACGGATAGGCCCGTCTGTCCCTGAGCCATAAGGTACTTGAAGCGCCCGTTCGTCTCCTCGGGAGTGCCGAAGCCAGCGAACTGTCGCATAGTCCAGAGCTTGCCGCGGTAGCCAGTCGGATGAATCCCGCGCGTGTATGGGAACTCGCCGGGAAAAGAGATGTCTTGCTCATAATCAATTTCGCTCGTGTCGGCTGGCGTATAAAGCCGCTTGACCTCTTCGAGCGAAACCGTCTCAAAGCGCTTTTTCCTTTCGGGCCGTTTGCGCAGGACTGGCTCAAGCGTCTCCTGCTCCCAGCGCTCTGCCGCAGCCTCTTCTCTGGATGTCACCCCTTTTGTTTCAGGCATAAACCCCTCTTCTCTCCCTGTAGACTTATCTCCTCGATTAATAGAAGCGCACCTGATGGCAATCTATTTTTCTAATGT
>DASVVZ010000444.1:0-2949 GCA_036389875.1 Pyrinomonadaceae bacterium | reverse complement strand
ATGTGCGGAGGGAAGATAATTCCTTCGAACCAGGCTGTGTACCAGAGCGCGGGAGCGCCTGACGATGTGATGCCGCTCTGGCAATGCGAGCGTTGCGGCTACCTTGAGATTTCGGAAAAGCCTAAGGCCGCCGCGCCGAAGCACCCGCCTAAGGCCGCGCCGAAAAAGCCTGCTGTAGGAGAAGAATAAGAGCGCGACTTTCATGGACGAACAAACCCTAAAAGTCCTTGGCCAATTCAAGCGATTCGACAAGGAGTCGCTTGACCTGCATGAATTGTTCGAAGCTGGCGGCAACGACCCGGACGCCAGGAAAGAGGTCTTATATACGATCGAGCAGATGGTCGAGGAAGGGCTTCTGGAAGAGCTCGGCAACGATTTTTACGCATTGACCAAACAGGGCAGGGAAGTGGCTGAGGGCATTCAGTTGGGGCCTGAGCCGGAAGAAGGAGAAGTGGGATATTTCTGAGAATGCCTGGGCGCTAATTGTTCGGCCAGAAGCCGGGCGGCCGCTCAAGGCCTAATCGCCAGCGGGCGCGTTCTTTGAAAAAATCTGGTTGTCATGGATTACACGCAGTTGCCGCACCTGAACGCGGTTCTCAACAGTCTAAGCGCACTGTTTCTGGTTGCAGGCTTTCTCTTCATTAGCCGCGGGAGGGTTCTCGCGCATAAGCGTATGATGACAGGGGCGCTTCTTTCATCCACGCTCTTTCTCGTCTCTTATCTAATCTATCATTTCGTCTTCCAGGGGCTGACGCGCTTCACGGGGCAGGGGGCGATACGCGTCCTCTATCTAGGAATCCTCTTCACGCACACGGTGCTCGCGACCGTCATACTCCCCTTCGTGCTGGTGACAGTCGCACGCGCACTTCGCGGAGACTTCGCGCGGCACCGCCGCATCGCGCGCTGGACTTTCCCCATGTGGCTCTACGTATCAGTGACTGGCGTAATCGTCTACCTGATGCTCTATCAACTGAAACCTTAAAAATTGAGCGATAATAATTCAAATCATGAGGGTGAAGTAAGGGAAGAGAAGCCCGCGAGCCGTCGTCGCTCGCCCTGGCCGCTCGCGCTCATAGCGGGGCTGTTTGTCATAGCTGCCTTCCTGACATGGTACGGGACATGGTTTGGCCGCGCTCTTTCTGACGAAGACCTCGGACGCTACTTAAAGGAAGACGGCAAGCCGCGGCACGTGCAACACGCGCTCTTTCAATTGGCCGAGCGCATCAGCAATCATGACGAAGGCGTGAAGAAGTTCTACCCGCAGGTGGTGAGCCTGGCGGCGAGTCCCACGACGGAAGTACGTCAGGCTGCGGCGTGGGTGATGGGACAGGACAATTCGTCGGAAGAATTTCACGCAGCGCTCGTGAAGCTGTTGGAGGACGGCGAGCCGGTAGTCAGGCGTAACGCCGCCGTACAGCTCGTCAGGTTCAACGACGCTCGCGGGCTTCCGGAGCTTCGCGCCATACTGAAGCCTTACGAGGTTAGGGCTACCGCACAGGGCCGTATTGACAACGCTTTGCCCGACGGCACAAATGTCACTTTCGGGACGCTGCTTGCCAGAATAGAGAAGCCTGATGGGGGAATCGAAGAACTGCGCTCGCCCCTGCCGGGCGTAATCCGCAGAGTCGTCGCGGGCGAGAATAAAGAGATACTGCAGGGCGAGACTCTTTTTTCGATTGCGCCGGACGGGGATTTTGTCTGGGAAGCCTTGCGTGCGCTTTACGTCGTGGGACAGCCTGAAGATTTGAAGGAAGTCGAGCGATATGCTCAGGGCGTGGAACACATGCCGGGGCGTATTAAAGAACAAGCGGCCATGACGGCTCTCGCCATACGTGGCCGCTCTCAAGATAGCTCAAGCTCCGGCTCTAGCGCGCAATAGGCGCGTCCGAGAGGACAACACCGTGCGCGGCTTCCCAGTCGTCGGTCGGAATCATCTCTATGGCATCCCATGGGCAGCCGTCAAGGAACGCGCCGTCGGGGCCTTTGCTGATGCACTTCTGGCAGCCTATGCAGAGATTCGGGTCAACTTCTATGCGGCCAAACGGCGGGTGGTCTTCGTCCGGCACCCAGAACATGCATGCCTCAATAGGGCAGTATTCTATGCAGGCGGGTGAACCTGCGCAGCCCGTGCAGCAGTCGGTCGTGACGGCCAGTATGCGCGGCTTCTTCTTGCGCGTAGCCTTACCGTCGCCCTCAGACATAGGCCAATGTTTCTCTATAATTTGAATCATAAAAGTTTTCCGTCCAGCAACACTTCCAAGCTGGGAGAGCTTGCGTTACTTTAACACGGCAGGCAATTAAGTAAAAAGTAGAAAAGGAGATTGTTTTAAGATGATAACTGTCGCCGGAATCTTCAACTCCTACGTGGACGCAAGCCGCGCCGCAGAGAACCTGCGCTCGGCTGGCATAGCGGAAGACCGCATTAATCTTCTGGCCCCGGGAACTAAGCTGGATGAACTGGAAAAGGATGTGCCTACCACAGAGACGGAGCAGCCGGGCATGGGCAAGGCGCTGGGCGGCGCAGTCGGCGGGGCGCTGGGCGTCGCGGGCGGCCTTCACATGGGGGCAGCCGTCGCCAGCCTTTTTGTGCCGGGCGTAGGGCCTATTCTCGCCGCCGGGATTGCAGGCGCGGCCCTTCTCGGCTTGGGCGGAGCGGCGACGGGCGCACTGGCCGGCGACAAGATTGAGGACTCTTTCGGTGAAGGCATGCCGCAGGACGAGATTTACGTTTATGAAGATGCTCTGAGGCGCGGTCGTTCCGTGGTCATAGCTTTCGCAGATGACGATACGCAGAAGGATGCCGCGCGCGAGGTGCTATCTCAATCCGGCGCGGAAAGCCTGGATGCGGCGCGAGACGAGTGGTGGGTGGGGATGCGTGATGCGGAGCAGGAGGAGTATACGAAAGAGGGGCGCGACTTCAGCGCTGACGAAGCGATGTACCGGCAGGGC
>DASVVZ010000443.1:0-9510 GCA_036389875.1 Pyrinomonadaceae bacterium | reverse complement strand
CCAGCTCGTCTTCATTCATGGGGCGGGCGTTGCCGTCAATCAGCAGAACTTCGTGGCCCGGGGGCGTGATGGCTTTCAGTAGAAACATCCAGAGGTGCGGCATGAAGTTTCTGGTCACACCATTGTCCGGATTATAAAGTAAGATTTTCACAGCTATCTCCTGCTTTCATGATAGTTATTAAGAATTTGGATAAGCGTATGCTGACTTTTGCTTACCAGAACAACGATACAGGGAAAGAGTTGGGGGGAACCCAATCCCGAGCTCGCGGGTAACAAAATTTTCGCTCGCAGAGTATATCAACTATGTTAGCCAACGTACATATCAAAAGGCCCCCGGCGGAAGCGCGGTTGAAAGCCGTTCCGTGCGCGCACGCCTGCTTTAATTTCCTTACAGACGGATGAAGGGGGCAAGCGCCAGCACAATGGCCTTAAACAGGCGGTCTTTGGCCTTCTGTTCCGGCGGAAGTTGTTCAAAGGGCAGAATGCAGGGATGCGTCCTGGCCTCCCCGTCCTTTAGCCTGCCATATCTCCAGCCGGATTCCAGTTTCTCGCGCATCCATCTTTCGTGTATGGCGTGTGGCTGCGCGTCCGGGTTTTCCAGATGAAAGCGCACGCCGCCGATTGCGCTCTCGCGCTGCCAATCGGGCGCGTCATCCCAGGAGCCTTTCGAGTCCTCGCCTATGCAGTCACACAGCGCCGCTTTCGCCTCGTGAGCGACGCGCGCCACCTGCTCTATGCTGAACATATCTTTCCGAGCCGGATTAGACGAAAAAGTGATTTTAGAACGTGGCCCGCTATTTAGACACACAGGAGTAAAACTGGCAAGCCTCTTGCGCGTCCCCCACAGCCTATGAAAGGAAGAAAGAAATTAACAGGGATGGCCAGGATAGAAGAGATTGATTCATTGAATGAATCAATCTCTTCTGCCTTGCTTTTGTCTTTACCGGTCGGATACCTGCTGCCCTGCTGCGCGGTAGTCCTTCATGGCTACGATCATGAAGGTTCCCAGCCCTGCCAGCGTTTGCGTCCACTTTGCGCTGCGGTTGCGGGGA
Source organism: Pyrinomonadaceae bacterium (assembly GCA_036389875.1). GTDB lineage: Bacteria > Acidobacteriota > Blastocatellia > Pyrinomonadales > Pyrinomonadaceae > JACVRN01. The sequence goes on along the minus strand of DASVVZ010000443.1, from coordinate 8,458 downwards.
AAGCCCATCAGGCAGGAAGCGGGCGGCCGTCTCCGGATAAAACTTCATGAAACGGAGGCCCGGCTCGCGGCATCGAATCTGCCTATGACTCGCGACACTCTCTTTGACAGAGACAGGAGCGCCCGGCACAGTAACGTGCCGCTCGTCATGGCTCATCGCGGCGGAGCGGGGCTTTGGCCCGAGAATACTATGCATGCTTTCGAGCGCGCGGTTCCCATGAAGGTGGATGTGCTTGAGATGGACATGCGCGCCACAGCCGACGACCAGCTGGTCATCATACATGACAGCACGGTCGACAGGACTACGAACGGAAGCGGGCCTGTCTCCGCCATGACACTGGAAGAGCTGAAGCGGTTGGACGCGGGCTATCGCTGGTCGCCGGACGGAGGCAGAAGCTTTCCCATGCGCGGGCGTGGGCTAAGTGTGCCGACGCTTTCCGAAATCTTCAACGCCTTCGCAGGCGTGCGGCTCAACATAGACATCAAGCAGGAGAGCCCATCCATCGTACAGCCTTTCTGCCGGATGATACGCGAGCACGAGGCTGAGGCGAACCTCACGGTGGCCTCTTTCAATCAGGGCGTGCTGGATCGGTTCCGCGCTGAGTGCGCGGGCGTGGCGACTTCAGGCAGCGTGCTGGACATACGCTCTTTTCTGGCGCTCGAGACTGAGCAGGGCGCAGCGGAAACGTACAGAGTTATCAGGGCATTACAGGTGCCTGAGTACGTGGGCGGGCGGTTGCTTGTGACTTCCGGCTTCATAGAGGAGGCGCACAGGCGTGGGCTTGAGGTTCACGCCTGGACTATCAACGACGAAGCCGCCATGAAGCGTTTGATAGAGCTTAAGATTGACGGCATCATCACGGACTTTCCAGACCGTTTGTTAAGACTGCTGGGCGTCGCCGGAAGCGTTATGAATCCTTCATGATGAGGCTGATGTCGCCGTTTCGCTCCAGGTGCGCGGCCTTTATCTCTTTTATCTCCGGGGCTTTTCCCTGTGCGCGCAGGGCTTCTTTGAGGTCTTCCTCCGTGATGTGACTCTTTCGCATCTCTTCCTGTTGAGCCTCTCCGTCCCGCACCAGAAGACGGTCGCGGCCTTTAACCAGATAGCCGAAGCCGTGCGACCTCAAAGCCAGGGCGGCCAGAATCCAGTGCAGCAGGACGAGCACAAGACTTGCCGCGAGCGTGGGAAAGAACGGGGCGTTGCCTGTGATGGCGCGGCTGACCATAGAGCCGAAGACTATGCCGAGCATTACGTCCAGCGCTGTGCTCTTTCCCATAAAGCGCTTGTTGCCTATGCGCAGCATGGCGATTGATACGATGAAGACGATGACCGCGCGCAGGGACATTTGCAGCGCGTTTATATCTTTACTCTCAAGCTCAAGCCCTATAGCCCAGTTCAGCGCCTGCTTCAGCTGCTCCATCTCACTTTTCCCCTTACTGCGACAAAATTATTAGAAGCCGCGTATCCCCCTTCTCCAGCCTGCGCGAGGGCTCGCGCCTGCGCTCTCTTCATAATATTTAATAGCTCTCCGGGTGAATATCAACACCTCTACTGTCACAGATAGTTCTCTTATTGGTAGCGAGTTATTGATAATTTATCGAAAGAACCGCAGAGCTTTACGCGGGAGGTAAGGAGGCAGGTCGGAGGCTGACGTTTTGTCTGGAACTGTACGGACAGTCTACAGCTTCAGGGTTTATATAGACATAGTGTGCACAGAACAAGGGGGAAGAGCCGTCGCGCTGAAGTAGTCCGGGCTGATTGCTTCTCGCGGCGGCTTAAATTTTACGGCAGCGCGGCTCACCTGCACCTTGCGCCGAACATCTGCACTACGAAGGTCGCTTCTTTGACCGTCTTGTACCGGCCCCTGACGACGGCCACTCCTATCTCATCGTATCCGGCCTTCAGCAGGTTGTAGCGATGGTCGGGCGAGCCCATCCAGGCATCCACCAGCTCTTCCGCATCCGTGTAATTCAGGGCCAGATTTTCGCCCGCCAGGCAGTAGTTATAGCCTGCCACCCTGATGAATCGCTCCCACTGAGCGTGTGCGTAGTACTGCGACTCAATCATGTCGCGCGCCTTTGCTGCGGCGGCGCGGCTCAACTCCGGGCTGACTTCGAGCGGCGTCAGGCCCCTCTTAACCCTCTCCTGATTCGTAAAGTATATAACCGCGCCGGGCGAAATCTCGGCCTCGTCAGTCGCGCTCGCCGCAGGGAGCGGCGTAAACAATAGAGCGATTAACAGCAGGACTCTCATACTCTTAATTCAGTTGGAGACGAAGGAGACGATGGAAACCGGCGTCAGCTGTTCAAGTTCCGCTATGCTGATAGTCAGGCGGGGCTTCGATTCGCCGGGGAAGGTTTGAGACACAAGCTGCCCGACGACCACGACTTCGGCTCTGGCCATGGTCTCGTTCCGGCTGCGCTTTCGCATAAGGTCTATGAACCAGCCGGTCTCTGCTTTCTCGGCCAGGGCAGGTTGAAAGCTAACGTCCAGCCATGCACCATCGCCGTTACATTCAAGCTCGTTAAGAACAAAGGTTCCATCCGTGTTGCCGTAGAGCGCTCCCCTCACCCTGATATTCTTCTGGCTGAATTGGGCCGGATTCTGAAGCGCATCGCAGATTGAGATGGCGCGGCGCTGCACATAAATAGCGCTGTAGGAAGCGTCGAGCGCTTCGGGCCTTTGCCACGGCAGAGTCAGGGAAACGCCTGTTGTGAAGGTTAAAGCAGCTATGAAGGCGCGACGGAGGAACTGGTTGAGAGACAAACTTTTCAGGCCACCTTTCCCGTTATGAAGTCGTCCTGCCCAAGCTCTTTGGTCTCCTGCGAGAGGTCTGTCGTATCCATGTCGCGCAGGAAGACGTTTATTAAATTATTCAGCTTCTCGAAATCTATCGGCTTTGTCAGATAGCCGTCAAAGCCCGCCTCGAAAGCGGCCTGGCGAAAGCCAAGCGTCTCGAAGGCCGTCAGCGCGATTACCGGCAGGTGGCGCAGCTCCGGGTGCTTGCGTATACGGCGCGTGGCCGCCAGCCCGTCCTCATCCGGCATGGCTATGTCCATGAGAACAAGCTCCGGCTGGGCAATGAGAGCGATTTTGATGGCCTCTTCGCCGCTCTTGGCCGTCAGCACCTTGTATCCCTGATTCTGCAACGCCAGGCTTATCAGGATAAGATTATCCGTGACATCGTCCACGACCAGAATTGTTGTATTTTGAGCTTTTTCGTCTGACATTCTTTCGAAACCTTACAAAATTAGGATGCCTGGACAGGCGAAAACCGTAGAGAGCACCGATCCAATTGCTTTATATACGCTCTGCTGCGGCTCAAAATTGCAGGCTCTCCCGCCCGAGAGCAAGATATTTTAGAAGAAAATACACGCCCCTGAGTTGCCGGGGTTTTTCGTCCATGCTGAAAACGGGTTGTTTGTTAATTTATTTTCTGTAACATTGTCGCGCGTTAAAAATATTAATCGTTCCAGGCAGGGATGAAGCATGACACAAAGCAAACAGGGATTGAGGAAAGCCGTAGAAGCATCCGTTTTAACAGGCAAAGAGGCTGCGGGCGCGGCCTACGCTCAAGCGCCGGCCGGGCTTGACCCGCGCATCACATATCCCTGCTACAAATCATTCGACGAATTCATAGACGTGGAGAAGCTGAAATCCCTCGATGGCTACATCACAGAGCGGATTCAACGCCACATCGCCGCACAAAACGACCTTAAATTTTTTACGGGGCCTTACAGGCTGAACGATTCCGCGCCGGACAGACCCGGCTCAAGGATGATCTACCTTGCTCAGTCCAGGCAGCCGGACAGCTATTTTGATCTGGACAAGACGGAGTTGTGGGAGCCTACGGAGGCTACGGCGGAATTCTCGCTGCTGATGGACTTCATCTCGACCTTGCCTTTCAAGGCTACTGGCAGAATGCTCATCATGTACGACGACGCGAGCAGGCCCGTGCCCGCGCACAGGGATCATGACGAGACAGACATGTGCCACGACTTCGTATGGTTCCGCACGAACCTGAAGAAGCCCTTCTACATGCTCAATCACCGCACGGGCGAGAAGAAGTATGTTGAGTCGCACTCGGCCTGGTTCGACACGGTCAACCAGTTTCACGGAAGCGACGCGCAGGAAGGACTCTCCTTCAGCATTCGCGTGGACGGCCATTTCTCGGATGCTTTCAAAAAGCGTATCCCCATGCCCACGACCAACCTGGCATCAACGCCCGCGCTCTGGGCTTGTCTCTCGAGCTGAGCGTAGTTAAGTCCTCTACCGTACAGTAGAACCTCCCGGCTTTGGGCTAGCTTCAAGAGCAGACCGCTTGAAAAAGAGATGAACGGCTTATGGCGAATTCGCCGCAGGCACGAGCGGTCTTCTGTTTATCTTGCCCTTTTCACTTAACGAATATACGGGAGGGGGTTTTTGTCAGATGATTGCCGACGATACCGGAATGGTTAAAGCGCAGATTGACCCGCGCATCACATATCCCTGCTACAAATCATTCGACGAATTCATAGACGTAGAGAAGCTGAAATCCCTCGATGGCTACATCACAGAGCGGATTCAACGCCACATACAGGTCGAGCAGGATTCCTATTTTCTAAACGAACACAGATTAAGTGCCTCTACTTCTTATCAACCGGGCGTGAGGGAGACCTGGCTCTCCAGAACACGCGGCGGCGTGCCCTACAGCTATTTAGACCTGGACAAGACGGAGTTGTGGGAGCCTACGGAGGCTACGGCGGAATTCTCGCTGCTGATGGACTTCATCTCGACCTTGCCTTTCAAGGCTACTGGCAGAATGCTCATTATCTACGACGACAAGGGCATAGCCGTTCCGGCTCACAGAGACCACCTGAGCACCGATGTCTGCCACGACTTCGTATGGTTCCGCACGAACCTGAAGAAGCCCTTCTACATGCTCAATCACGCAACGAACGAAAAGCTCCATGTAAACTCCTACTCGGCCTGGTTCGACACGGTCAACCAGTTTCACGGAAGCGACGCGCAGGAAGGACTCTCCTTCAGCATTCGCGTGGACGGCCATTTCTCGGACGACTTTAAAAGCCGTATTCCAGTCCCGGAATATAATCCGGCTTCAAGGCCCGCGCTCTGGGCCTGCGGCGGCCGGCCGGAGCGCCGGCTCAATCTCTTAGAGGAAGCCCGGGAGTTGTCACAGGTCTAGCTAGGTCATAGCCAGTAGAATTTTTCTGGAGCCCGAGAACGGCATGCGCCCGTGAGCCACAAGCATGTTGTCGAGTATCAAAATATCTCCGGCCTGCCAGTTTACCGTTACCATCTCTCGCCGCATGACTTCGCGTATGTGAGCGAGCGCAGGCGCCTCAATCTCCGAACCGTCGCCGTAGTAAGCGTTGAGCCTGAAATCCTCTTCCTTCACCGTTGCGCGAAGAGCGTCATAGGTCTCTTTGTCCAGCGCGCTCGGGTGAAAGCCGTCCGCCTGATTGAACCAGACCTCCGCTCCCGTCAGTGGATGATTGGCGGTTGCCGGGCGAACCTCGCTGAGCCACAGGCCGCCGTCCTCCCGCCAGCGGAAATCCATGCGGCCGCGCAGGCAGTAATTTTCAACCGCAGCCTTGTCGAACGTCTCGAACGCATCCTGCCATGAAAAGCCCGAGCCTGCCTGACCCGTCAGGTTTCTGACATACCTTATCTTCTTTGCTTTAAATCGGCTCAGCACCTCTTCGTCAATGGCTTTAAGTATCGCGCGACTGTCGGCTATAGGAGTTTCGCCTCCCTGCTCGGCCGGCAAGATGCAGCAGAAGTATAGATGCGCAGGCCAGCTGTAGGTGTAGGACAGTTCGTTATGAAGAGAGAGCCTGACCGATTGCGAATACTCTGTGGAAGTATAAACGCCCTGGCCCAGTTTTATGCGCGGTGACGCGCCGCCTGCATAATCCAGCAGAGGCTTGCCGGAAAAGGAGCGCACAAATGCCGCGAACTCGGTTGCCGTCAAGACCGGCAGTCCCCTCAGGAGCAGCGCGCCATAAGCGAGCAGCTTATCCTGTAATGAACGCTTGTGAGTAAGGCAAAGGTGTAGAAGATACTCACGCCCGTCGCCCGGACAACATCTTTCATCACGCTCTATTACGAGCGGCAGCTTCTTTTCATCAACAACGGTGGTCATCATCGGCCAAAGAATACATATCCCTTTAAGCAGGGGAGAGTACGTAAGCGTACAGACAGTTGTAGTTGTTGCTTTATATATTTTAAATCCCCTAAAAACAGATTCGTTCAGGCCGCTATGAGCTTTACTCTGACGTATCCGGTCTCGTAGCGGTCTTTCTTCGCTGCTTTTCGTCAACGAGCTTCATAGATGGAAGGCCGCGTCCGAACGATTTTCAGGGTGATTACAAGACAGGCGGCTCGACATCCCCCCGGCTGGCCTGTGTTCTGGTCCACGCTTCTCTTCGTTTCGCTGCTTTCCCCTGTCTATCCGGCGCGAAACCTAGTTGAGCTTTTAAGAACGAGACAAGGGAAGATAGGTCTTCTCTTCATCCTCAGCCCAAAGAAGGAAATAATGAGAATTTACATTAGCGGGCTTTACAGTGGAACAAATCCACAGCCCGGCATAGGTATTACACGCTCTTTACGGCAGGCTTATCCGGACGCCACTCTGGTCGGCGTGGAATATTCCAATCGCTCCTCCGGCATTCACTGGACTGACCTTGACGAGCTTTGGCTGCAAAGGCCGTGGGAAGAGCTGAACCTGGACACGTATGCTGACGAAGTCAGAGAGGTGCTTGAATCCGGTGCGTTCTGGGTTTCAGGCTTTGACCTGGAAATCATGTGGCTCGCTTCGCTCTATCCTGAAGGTCACAGGAATCTGATGACGCCTAGCGCCGCAGCGCTCAAAAAGATTAGCAAGCCCGCCGTGGAAGCGCACAAGGGATTGCCGGTTCGCATCCCTCCCTTTATCTCTACGGAAAATTCGGACTGGGACATACACACTTTCTGTCGCCAGCACGACTGGAAGGTCTGGCTCAAGGGGCCTTACTACGAAGCCGTGCGCACGGTCAGCTGGGATGCTTTCGAGATAGTCCGCTCGGCTCTCTCTCGTGCGTGGTCAACCGAGCGCCTCTTTCTACAGACGCACGTTTCCGGCTACGAAGAGTCCGTCTGCTTCTGCGCTTACCAGGGAGAGCTTATCGAAGCCGTCTACATGCGCAAGCGCGAGCTGACGGAAGAGGGGAAGACCTGGGCCGGCGACGTAACGGAAGTTTCCGAAGAGTTCCTTAAGCCCCTGCGACGCGTCATCAAAGAGCTGAACTGGACCGGCGGCGCTGAGCTTGAGATGGTGCGCGACCCGCAGGAGCAGTTGTGGCTGCTTGAATGCAATCCCAGATTCCCCGCCTGGATTCACGGCTCTACCATTGCGGGGCGCAACCTGCCCGCGCTTCTGATTGAAAGAGCTTCGGGCATTCCGGCTAAGAAAGCTGAGCCTGTGAGCGAAGAGTTCACGCGCGTGGTCCTGGAGGTCCCGGTTCGCTCGCAGTTCCCGCTTCCTCCTTTGGCGGAGCCTTTCCCGGGCGGCATAGGCCATTCGCTAAAGCATCCGTCGGGCTCGCTGGCGCTGGCCGAGCGCCTGGGCAAGCTGAACATCATAGAGGGCAACGGGAACGGAAATGGAAACGGGCACAAGGGCAAACAGGAGATGGGCGCGCCCGAAATCCCCTCTTCATTCATAGACGACCTGAAGGCTTACCGGCTCGAAGAGATGGAAACGCCCGCGTGGCTCTATCTTGAAAGCACCGCTCAGTCCCTTTTCGAGCGGGCCGGCGATCTGGCGAAGAAGCTCAGCACGGCTGAGGTGAAAGTCACGAACGGCTACAGCATCAAGACGAACCCGGACGAAAGGCTTATCAAACTCGCGCTCGATAAGGGTTTCATGGCCGAAGGCATAAGCCTTCTGGAAGTGCAGAAGGCCATCCAGGTCGGATTCAAACCGGAGCAGGTAATCTTAAACGGCCCCGGCAAGTGGTGGCCCGAAGGTCTGATGCCCAAAGAGCGACTGCACGCGGTCTTCTGCGACTCGCTCGCAGACCTGCGCCGTGTGGCAGCGAGCATGGAACGCGGGGAGTTGAAGTCGAAGATAGTCGGCGTGCGGCTTCGCACACCGAACGTTTATTCGCGCTTCGGCATTCCGGTCGATTCTCCGAAGGCTCTTGAGAAGCTGGTCGATGCCATAGGGCTTCTGCCCGTCGATTCGGCTTTCGGCATACACTTTCACATGGCGAGCAGCAACATAGGCGTCAGCCAGTGGTGGCACCTGTTTGAATCGATGCTCAGGTGGTGTCGCTCCGTGGAGACTTTGAGCGGGCGCTCGGTTGAGTATCTTGACCTGGGCGGCGGCTGGTTCCCGGACGACTGGCACACGGAGCGCGACGAACGCTTTGCAAGCGCGGTTCATCGCGTGCCAGAGGTACTGCGCCACGTCAAG
>DASVVZ010000442.1:0-6583 GCA_036389875.1 Pyrinomonadaceae bacterium | reverse complement strand
TGCATTGAGGGAGCGTTTTCAGTAATCATCAAATTTCTCTCCTTCAAATTGCCTTTAAGGGAAAGAACAAGTGTCACAGGGTATCAACGAACAATCCGGAGACGAGACCGAGCTGGGCGAAAAGCTCTTTCGCGTGAGCCTGGAGCAGTCGCCCATGAGCACGCAGATTTTCGCGCCCGACGGCCTGACACTCTGGGTCAATCACGCATGGGAAAAGCTCTGGGGCGTGACGCTCGAAAAGATCTCCCCCTACAACATTCTCGAAGACCGGCAGCTCGTGGACAAAGGCGTGATGCCTTTTATACGCAAAGCCTTTGAAGGCACGGCCACGGAGATTCCGGCCATCCTCTACGACCCGGAAGAGACGATTCCGAACATGACCGAAAACCCGAACCCGAGCCGTTGGGTTCGCGGCTTCATCTATCCGGTCAAGGACGAAGCGGGGCGCGTGCGCGAAGTCGTGCTCACGCACGAGGACATCACAAAGAGCAAGCTGATCGAGGAGGAGCTGCGCCGCAGCGAAGAGAAGTACAGAAGCCTGCTTGAGAACGCGAACGACATCATCTACTCGCACGACCTTGAGGGCAATTACCTGACCATCAACCGCGCGGGCGAAGAGATTACGGGCTACACGCGCGAAGAGATACTCGGCGGGCTGAACATCGCGCAGGTGGTCGCGCCGGGCCAGCTTCAGTTTGCCAAAGAGATGACGATGCGCAAGCTCAAAGACCCGTCGCCGACCGTCTATGAGGTGGACATCATCACGCGCGACGGCCGCCGCCTGACGCTGGAAGTCAGCACGCGCATCTCTTATCGCAACAATCAGCCGGTGGCGGTCGAAGGGATTGCGCGCGACATCACCGAGCGTAAGCGCGCGGAAGCCGAGCTGCAACGCTCCAGAGATCAGATAGAGATTATCCTGCGCGGGGTGGCCGAAAGCATCACCGCGCAGGATTCCGAGGGCAACCTCATCTACGCCAACGATGCTGCCGCACGCGCGCTCGGATTCGAGTCCGCCAAAGAACTGCTTGAGCATCCCGTGCAGGAGATAATGCAGAAGTACGAGCTGCTGGACGAGACGGGCGAGCAGTTCAAGCGCGAGGAGCTGCCGGGCCGCATAGCGCTGCGTGACGGGCGTCCAGCGTCGGCCACCATCTGTTACCGCTCGAGGGCTACGGGCGAAGAGCGCTGGTCTTTCGTTCAATCGACCCCTGTCTTCGACGAGCGCGGACAGGTTCGCTTCTCCATAAACATCTTTCACGACATCACGGAGCGGCGTCGCGCAGACCAGGCCCAGAGATTCCTGGCCGAAGCCGGGGCCGTCATGGCATCTTCGCTCGATTATGAAGCGACACTGGCGAGCGTAGCGCGGATGGCCGTGCCCACTCTGGCGGATTGGTGCTCGGTTGACGTTTACGACGAAGACCGTAATCTCAAGCGGCTGGCCGTTGCCCATATCGACCCGAAGAAAGTTGAATGGGCGCACGAGCTTCAGCAGCGCTACCCGCCCGACATGGATGCGGAGCAGGGCGTGCCGAACGTGCTCCGCACCGGCAGGTCTGAAATCTACCCGGACATCACGGACGAGATGCTCGTGGCAGGAGCCATAGACGAAGAGCACCTGCGTATCATGCGCGAGATAGGCTTTACCTCGGCGATAATCGTCCCGCTCGTCACGCAAGGGCGAACGCTCGGCGTAATCACCTTCATCACGGCAGAGTCTGCGCGCCACTACAAGCAGGACGACCTGGTGCTGGCCGAAACCCTGGCGCACCGCGCGGCCATAGCCATAGACAACGCGCGGCTCTACAGCAGGGCGCAGGAAGCCAACCGCATGAAGGACGAGTTTCTGGCCACGCTCTCGCACGAGTTGCGGACGCCTCTGACCTCCATACTCGGCTGGTCAAGCATGCTTCGTGCGGGGCAACTGGAGGCGGACGCGGCCAAGCGCGCCATCGAAGCCATAGAGCGCAACGCCAAGGCTCAGCGACAGATTATAGAAGACCTCTTGGACGTTTCGCGCATCATCACGGGCAAGCTCAGGCTGGACGTGAGAGACGTAGAGCCTGTCGCCCTGATCGATACCGCGATAGAGGCCGTGCGCCCTGCATACGAAGCCAAGGGGGTGCGTATTCAAAAGCTGCCGGACGCGGGCGTAGGCAAATTGACGGGCGACCCTTCGCGCTTGCAGCAGGTCTTCTGGAATCTTCTTACCAACGCGGTCAAGTTTACGCCGAAAGGCGGGCGAGTCGAGATAAGGCTTGTGCGCACAGACTCGCACGTAGAGATTTCCGTGAGCGACACGGGCCAGGGCATCAGCCAGGAGTTTCTGCCCTACGTCTTCGACCGCTTTCGTCAGGCCGACAGCACCACCACCAGAAGACATGGCGGCCTTGGGCTCGGATTAGCAATCGTGCGCCACCTGGTAGAGCTGCATGGCGGAACCGTCCGGGCCGAGAGCGAGGGCACGGGCCGGGGCTCTACCTTCACCGTGACGCTGCCTCTCATCTCCGATTATCAGAGGGTCGTGACAGAAGAGGTGGAGCACGTGCTCAGGAGGGACGACGCTTCACCGCTCGAATGTCCCGAGCGGCTGGACGGTTTGAAGATTCTGGCCGTAGACGACGAAGCCGACACGCGCGAGCTGTTGCGCGTCACGCTCACAAAGTGCGGCGCCGAAGTCACAACGGCGGGTTCCGCTCAGGAGGCGCTTGAGCTGTTTCGAAGCTCGCGGCCCGACCTGCTGGTCAGCGACATAGGCATGCCGGACGAAGACGGCTACGAGCTGATTAGAAGAATAAGAGAGATGCCGGAAGAGGAGGGCGGGAGCGCTCCGGCTGTTGCTCTGACCGCATACGCGCGCGCCGAAGACCGCCTGCGATCCCTGCGCTCCGGCTACCAGATGCACGTGGCCAAGCCTGTAGAGCTGGCCGAGCTGATAGCCGTTGTCGCCAGCCTGGCCGGACGCCGTAGAAGCAAGTCAGAAGGCTGAAGGCGGCAGCGATGAGTGAAAAGAAGCGGGCAAGCCGAATAGTCTCTCTTTAATTCATCACGCGCGGCTCTCCGCCGACTTCCGGCCTTGGTTTTCAGAGCTTCATCATCCGGCGTACATACTTTGGAGCGGGCGTGCCGAAGGAGAGCATGGTGTTGTGCAGCTCCTTGTAATCCAGTTTTCTGCCCCTGGCCTTCGCTTCGTAAGCCCGGCGTATGTCGTTCATTTCAAGCACGCCTACGTAGTAGGTGGAAAGCTGTGTCGATGTGAGCCGCGCCCTTGTCCACTTTCCAGCCGCTTCACCCTCTTCCTGAAAGCCCTCGTTCATCATCATGTCGAGCGCCTCTTTTTCCGTCATCCCGGCCGTGTGAATCTTCTGGTCTATGATGGCGTTGATGATGGTGCGCAGTTTCATCTTCAGCTGCTGCATGCGGACTTCGGCGCCGCCGTAGCCTGCTTCAGCCATCACCTGCTCGGCGTAGACGGCCCAGCCTTCGGCGAAAGTGCCGCTACGAAAGATTGCGCGAATTAATGTCGGGGCCTTGAACCTGTTCGAGTGAGCCAGTTGAAGGTAATGGCCCGGCATCGCCTCGTGAATCGTGAGGTCCTGAATCATGTAGTTGTTGTATTCACGAAAGAAGGATTCCACGCGCGCGGCGGGCCAGTCCTTCGGCGTGGGCGAGATGGCGTAGAGAGTTTCCCCCTGCGGCTCAAGCGGCGGCGCAGGGCGGCAGTAGGCCACGGCCACGCCCCTGTCGAACTCCGGCATCACGATTATCTTCACCGGCTCGTCCGGCACGGTGACGATATTCCTGGAGCGCACGAAGTCCGTGGACTCCTTCAAAGTCTTGCTGGCCAACTCCACGATCGTGTCGTTGGAGGGTCTGGTTTCCGCCAGTCGCGCGAGCACCGATTTGATGACACGCCTTTTGTCTGCGAGACGCGCGGCGTCCCTTTCCTGCGGGAAGTAGCTCCTGTAGAGCGGCAGGGCGACCCTGTACATCTCATCCTGCGTGCTCCTTAAATCCGCCAGCCCGCGCCGAAGGATTTCTTCCTTCGTCATGTCGGACTCAAGGGCGAAGGCAAGCTTGCGGCGGTACTTCTCATCGCCGAGACGAAAATCGGCGGTCGAGCGCGGCAGCAACTCACCCTCAAGCCAGCGACCGTAATCCTCAAGCGATTGAAGCGCAGCCGTCTGAGCCGCCAGAAGCTCGTTCCTCGCCTCCGCGTCCTGACGCGCGAAAGCATCCAGCTCGTTGCGTATGAGATTAATCGTCCCCTTGTTCTGAGAGATGGCCGTCTCGGTGTGTATGCGGGGCGGGTTCTTCAGATTGGCGCGGGCTGCCGCCACGACAGAGGGCACGGCCCTGAGCCGCTCCCTGACGTTTCTGAGGCGTACGCGGAGCGGCGCGAAATCCCGCGCCAGCAACTCGTAGATTGCGTTGCCTATGTTGTAGCGCAGGGGGTTCCACTCGTACTCGCGCAGCACGTCCGTCTGAAAGAGATTGTATTCAAGGCGCGAGCGCAGGATTCTGTAATCAATGCTGTTGGCCGGGCTCAGGCGACGCACGGGGATGCGGGCCAGCTCCGACAGGTACTGCTGTGTTAGGGCGCGCGAGCGCCTGACGCCTTCCAGACTGTAATCGTTCAGGCGATTGTCGTAGCGATGGTCGCCCAACTGCGTCGCCCGCTCCGGCTCCATCTCCATCAGCCGCTCGATGTAGCTCTTGGCCAGCGCTTCAAACCTGCGGTCTGCCGCCTGATTCATAGCGTGCGAAAATGCCTGAGACGCCTGAGAGCAGCAGAGAGAAAAAGCTGCGGCCAAAAGGAGCGCTTTACGTATCTTCATCTTCATACCGAAATCCATTTTCCGCTTCAGGAAGCGCTGGCCTCTTCCTGGTTGAGGGGCTGCACCTGCGCTTCAGCGCGCTCGGCCTCCGGCGTAGTCAACACTTTCTTGGAGAAGTGGCGCGCGGCGCGAGTTACTTCGCGCCCGAGCGCGTGTAGCTGCTCCGCGACCTTGGCGTCCTGCAGGTGGCCTTCTTCGTCGAAGATGCGCCACGCCTGCGGAATAGGAATGACGAGCGGCACGGCCCAGCCGCGCAAGGCGCGCACTATGAACTCCATAGTGTTGACGGCCTGCAACCCCTGTGTGCCGCCGGCAGTGCTGATGAGCCCCACCACTTTATCCGTCAGGTAGGCGGGCTCGCGGTCGCTCAAAAGCTGCAACCAGTCCAGTGCGTTCTTGAAAGAGCCGCTTATGGTTCCATGATAAAGCGGGCTGCTCCAGAGAAGACCGTCCGCCTCGTGAATCGTCCGGCACAATCTCTCGACCGACTCCGGCACGCCGCTCATCTCGGGCGCGTACATCGGCAGGTCAAGCTCTCGTATATCGAGCAGCTCGGTCTGAGCGCCGGCCTGCTCCGAGCCTTCCAGCGCCACCTTGAGCGCGGCGAGGCTGTTCGACTGCGCGGCGAGACTCCCGCCGAGCCCGACTACCTTTATCTCTTTAGCCATAGAAGTCTCCCCTTAAAAGCCGGCAGACCATTTACACCGGCCAGCCCCGCCCCTGCGGCCACGTTTCATTCATCTACTGCCTTGGAGGCGTGGCGGTTGGAAGCGGCGTCGGCGACGGCTGCGGAGACGGCCTTGGCAACGGAGGCATCTCGCCCGTTCCGAATCTGGGCAGTAGCTCGTCGCGCATGGCCAGCTGATAGAGGGCTGCCGCGATGATGATGGCAGACCTCTTCGCATCGTCCTCGATGACTCGCTCGTAGGTGTCCAGGTTCGTGTGCCAGGTGTCCGTGAAATATTCTATAGGGTCTTGCAGCACGCCTATGCCGGGCAGCCCCGCCTGATTGAATGAAGTGTTGTCGGAGCCCCCGAGGCCACGGCTGCGCGTGCTTGCGACGCCGACTATCCCCAGGTAAGCGAAGGGGCCGACCGCTTCGCGCAAAGGCGTCGCGGCGGCTGGCGGGCCGAAGACGCTCATGCCGCGCGCGCGTCCCGTGCCGGAATCAATATTGAAGTAGCCGCCGAACTTGAAATATTCCGGCTTGGGATTTTCAAACGAGCCGAAATGCTCTTTGACGTAAGCCTGCGAGCCTAAGAGTCCCTGCTCCTCGCCTGACCAGAGGGCGACGCGAATAGTACGGCGCGGGCGAACGCCTGTGGCCTTCAGGAGTCGAGCGGCCTCCATCATCACGGCGCAGCCTATGGCGTTGTCGGTAGCGCCCGTCGCAGCGTGCCACGAATCCAGATGCCCGCCCAGCATGATGACTTCGTCGCGTTTGTCTGTGCCGGGAATCTCCGCAATCACGTTGTAAGAGGTCGCGCCTTCGGGATAGCTCCGGTTCTGTATGTTGAATTCGAGCGTCACAGCCTGACCGTTAGCCAGCAGGCGAGAGATGCGCCCGTAATCTTCGTTGCGAAGTATGACGGTCGGAACCACGCTGTTCACGTCGAAGCTTCGATTATTGAAGGCGCGTATCTGGCCGCCTCCGCGCCCCGCGTCGTTGACGCGCACCAGCGCCCGGTTCTCAAGCAGGAACTTGTCAATCTGATCGTTAATCTGCGTCCCCGTAAGGCGCT
>DASVVZ010000441.1:0-5256 GCA_036389875.1 Pyrinomonadaceae bacterium | reverse complement strand
CGGAGGAGCTGTAGCCGTAAAGCATAACGTGAAATGCCTTGGGCAGATTCTTAATCACCTTTCTCAGCCCCACCTCTCCGTTGAGCATGAAGAGGAACTCGTCGCCCCTGCGGACGACGCCGATGGTAGGCGACTTGGTCTTTGTGCCTAGGCTGCGGTTATCCAGCCGCTCTCCGCGCCCGTCGATCACAGACCAGGCCTCGAACGTGCCTTCGCTGGTAAGCAGCCACTCGATTCGGTTACGGCCCGAGCCGTCGAACAAGATAGTCAGGATGGCGTTGCCAATCGGGAGCGCCGAAGAATTGGGCTCAGGCATCGCCGTGCCGACTTTGGCGATGGTCGCTTCGACGATGAAGCGGTCGGCGGTAAAGGTGGGCTTGCTCCTGACTCCGGCGCGCGAGCCCGAATGGCCGCGCATCTGAAGCTGTCCGTCCCTAACGTCTACCTTTCCTGCGCCGCCCTCGAAGTTGAACACCTCCCACTTGGTTGTATCGAGCGACTTGCCCTCGAAGCTGTCCGTCCACTCGTCCACGGTGGGCGCGGACTGCTGCGTTTGTGACTGGCCGTAAGTCTCTAAGGAGACGGCGGCAAATATTACGTATGCGCCTACCATCAACGAGAAAAGCGTTCGCGGAAGATTCCAGCTCATAAGTTCCCCTCGAATCGTTTAGAAATTTACGTTGGCGAGACGGCGAACCAGCTCCTGCCTCTCGCTTTGCGCCCTCTTCTGCTGATCATCGCTCAGTCGTTTGAATGCGGCCACGGCTTTCTGAGCATCCTCCGTGCGCTTCAGACGCATGTAGACGCGCCCCAGCTGATACTGCGCCTCGGGCTGGTTCGGGTCAGCGGCCGCCACGGTTTCCAGTTGAGTCGCCGCCTCGTTGAACCGCTCAAGGCGAATGTAGAGCCGCGCGAGCGCAAGACGCGCGGGCGCGAACGCCGGCTCAAGCTGTATGGCGCGCATCAGGTGGTTTTCGGCCCCTGCGGTGTCTGCTGATGTTTGTCTAATCAAGGCGTCGGCCAGCAGGTAATGCGCAGCGGCCAGTTTGTCGTCAGCCGCGACCGCCCGTTTATAGCTTTCTATCGCTTCAACGTAGCGGCCCGTCTCGTCATAAACGATTCCCAGATAGGCGAGCGCGGCCGCGAATTTCGGGTCAAGCTCTGCCGCGCGTGCGAAAGCTTTGGCGGCCTCGTCGTGCCTCTGCTTCTTGAACTGCGCCACGCCAAGGGCGAACCAGAGCCTTGAAGAGTTTGGAAACTCCTTGAGCGATTCCGTAAGGCGTATGATCGCCGCCTCGGGCGCCTGCGTGTCCGTCAGCAGCATCCCGTAGCGGAAGCGATAGGCTTCCGATTTCGGGTCGCGCTCGATCGCCAGCCGCATGGCCGGGATGGCATTCTCGACGTGGCCTGCGGCCTGATACACGTCCGCGAGCGCGGCGTAGATGGGAGCGGCTTCGACCCCTCGCGCAACCGCCGATTCCAGCGTGCGGCCGGCCGAGCGTATGTCGTTCTGGGCCATGAAGGAGCGCGCCAGCATCAGTATGGCGGCAACGTTCGACGGCTCGACCGCGACCACGGCGGTCAACTCTTCGCTGGCCTCGCGGCCCAGTCCCGCGGCAAGCAGCGCCCCGCCGAGCTCTGCGCGAAGCTTCGCCCCGCTTATCTCGCCGGAAGCTCCCGCGACCTGCGCGGCGTACTCTTTATAGTAAGCGGCGGCCGCGGCCTTGTCGTTAAGGCTTAAAGTGATGATGACCAGTGCGCGCGTAATCTCAAGGTCGGCCGCAATGGCGCGAGCCTTCTCGAACAGCTCGCGTGCCGAGCGCAAGCCTTCCGGCTTGCCGCTTGCGAATCTTATCTGCGCTAGGTTGACGAGCGCGCTCGCCTGATTGGGATTGAGCTTGAGTGAGATCTCGAACTGTTTGGCGGCCAGCTCCATGCGGCCGAGCCTGAGCAGTATGGCCCCGTGATTGTTGCGTGCGGCGGCGGAGGTCGGAGCGGCTATGGCTGCGGCCGCGAACTGCCGCTCAGCTTCCGCCAGGTCGCCCGCGCGGTCTGCCATAACACCGAGGTAGGTGTGCGCCAGCTCGTTATTCGGGTCGAGCTTGACGGCCTGCTGCAAGAGGGAGCGAGCGCCCGCCTCGTCCCCTTTTTCGAGCGCCGCCAGTGCCCGGTCAACGAGGGCCCCGGCATCTCGCGCGTTCGCGCCCTGCTGCGTCGAAGAAAGTGTGCGTGCCTGTATAACTTCTACGCCCCCCAGAGCCATCAAAGCGATGGCCACGGCCATCACGATTCGGCGGAGCGAGTTGAGCATCAGGCATATCATGGCGGCTGGAAAGACTGAGATCAGTAGCACAGTAAAGAAGAACGGCGCGGGAGTGTCAGGTCAACCTTTCCCGCGCCGCTCATCTGCTGATGCCCGGATTAGAAAATCACCTTGGCTCCGAGCTGAATCGTCCTCGGCCCGTAGACGTTCGGGTCTCCGACTATGCCGGAGATGCCGAATCCGCCCGTGGAGTTCGGATTGTTCACGTCGAAGTTCTGGAAGTTGGTGTCGGGGCCAAAGTACCTGTGCCGGTTGAAGAGGTTGAAGAACTCAGCGCGCAGCTCCAGCATCACGCCCTCGCGTATCGGCGTCCTCTTGAGGATGCTGAAGTTCTCGCTCAGGAACGGGAAGATGCGCTCGTCCGTGACGACCGGCCCGGTGCCGAAGAACCGCGACGGGTCAGCGTAATACTGCTGATAAGCGGCGCTGCCAATAGCGGGCGCGTTTATGCACTGGCCCCCTGCGTTGCGCACCCCGCCAGCACACTCATAGTCGGGCGGCTGCGCGAATGCGAGCCCGTTCAGCACCCTGAAGCTGAGGCCGTTCGGGTCGTTGCCCGCCAGAATCGGCTGGCCCGTAAGGTTTACACGAAGCTGCGCGCCTCGGGTTCCGGCGAAGCCTACCAGATTCAGAAAGCCCGAATTGCGGCTGCTGGTGATGACGAGCGGGAAGCCCGTTTGGTAACGGTGAATGCCGTTAATCTGCCACCCGCCGACCAGCTTGTCCACAAACCCTCCCTGGTTAAGGAAGCGCTTGCCTTTGCCGAACGGCAACTCCAGCAGGTAGTTGAAGACGAGCACGTGCGGCGTGCTGTTGGGTGAATTGAATACGGGCCGCTCGTAGGGATTCTGCGGCTGATTGACGGGGCTGCCGCCGTACAGGTCTTCCGCGCCCGTCGTCCTCAACCTTGAGTAGGTGTAGGAAACATCGAACTGCATTCCCTGCGTGAAGCGACGACCGAATTTAACCTGTAACGCGCTGTACCAGCTCTGCCCCTCGCTTTCCAGTACGTTCCTCAGCAGGTTGTACTGCGGGAAGGGACGAAGCGACTGCGCCACGGAGCCGTTGAATCCGGGGAAGACGGAATTGCTGCTGGCCGGAAGCGTGAAGCCCACGCTCTGCGCGAAGGCGCGCTCCTGCGGGGTCACGTTGTTCAGATTCTTATCCAGAAGCGGGAACCCTAAGCGCAGGGCTTCGAGGGGCAGCGCGTTCTGCCTGTTGAAGTCCGAGCGAAGACGCGTCCCGCGACTTCCTATGTAGCCGACCGAGAGAGCGAAGTTCCTGGGTAGCTCTCGCTGGATGTCCAGACTCCACTGCGCCGTGCGGCCCGACTTGTAGTTCTTGTTGATGAAGGTCACGTCCTGACCTATGAACTGGTCGTTCGGGTCCGTGGACGGGCGAGCCGGATAGCTGCTCAGGAAGAAGTTTGCGTCGGCGCCGAACTGCGGGCGCGCAAGGTGCGTGTTGTAGCCTTCCGTGCCTTCGGTAATCGCCACGTCGCCGCCGAACCCGTAAAGGATGGGCGAATAATAG
The DNA here is from genome assembly GCA_036389875.1 of Pyrinomonadaceae bacterium. Taxonomy (GTDB): domain Bacteria; phylum Acidobacteriota; class Blastocatellia; order Pyrinomonadales; family Pyrinomonadaceae; genus JACVRN01. The sequence continues at coordinate 1,400 of DASVVZ010000441.1, read as the reverse complement.
AGACCATAACCGCCGCGCACGACCGTCTTGTCATTGATGGCGTAAGCGAAGCCCACGCGCGGGCCTATGTTGGAGTAGTCGGGCTTGGCTATGCCTTCGTACTGTGCCTGTAGCGCGCCTGTGCCGTTGACCGAGACGAGCGCGCCGCGACGGCCCACCACAGGATTAATCACGTCCGGGTCGAAGCTGCGATAGCGGCCGCCGGACTCCGTGCGCGGGTAGCTAATCTCGTAGCGCAAGCCTACGTTCAGCGTCAATTTCGGCGTGACCTTGATGTCGTCCTGAATGAAGAAGGCCGGATAGAAATAGCGCCAGCCCGGGTCAAGCGTCTTGCTGCTGTTAAACGACCACTCGGTCGCGCCCGTGATGAGACTGGCGATGGGCCAGCCCTGGTCGTTTCTGTCTACGTTGGCCGTCTGTAGATGCCGGAAATTGAACCAGCCGCCCGGGCTCAGGAGCTGGGCCGCGTTGAACTGCTGCCACCTAACGTCGCCGCCGAACCTCAGCGTGTGCCGCCCCTTGATCCAGGTCAGCGTGTCCGAGAACTGCGTGGTGTTGTCCGCAAACGGCAGGTCGTTGAAGAACGAGCCGCCTATGCCCTGATAGGCGCGCGTGTCTCCGGAAGTGCCGGGGTCGCCGTAGCCCGGGAAATCGACTGCCGGGAACGCTCCGCCAAGCACCGAACCCGCAGGCACTCCGAGCGCCACCGCATCCGGGAAAGCGCCCACCGCAGGATTCTTTCTGGTTGTTACTGAGCGAGTGAAGCCCGCGTTGAAGTGGTTGATGATGGTGGGCGAAATCGTCCAGTCGTAGGAGAGCCTGGCGATGTATGACTTGATGCCGAAATCGTAGCGACCGTAAGCGTAAAGCGGAGCCGGGAAGCGCGGGAAGCCGCCTTCAACCGAGCCGCTCTCGCGGTACGAATAGCTAAATGAAAGTCTCTGCGCGTCCGTTATTATCTGGTCTAACTTCAGGACGGCGTTGTTCATCGTCAGCGGGTTCGTCGTTGACGCCGTGTAGTTTCGGAAGACGCCGGGCCGTGTCGGCAACGGCAGCGCGCGAAGTATCGCGAGACCTACAGGGTCGAAAGATGTCGATGGGACGATGTTGCCGGGGAATGCAGCGCGATTGCCGGGCGCGCCGCTTCGCGGGTCGTAAATCTGCACGCCGTTGGGAAACTGCTTGAGCACGTCCGGGTCTGTGAACAATTCGCCGAAGTCACCCTGACGCATTCTCAGTGTCGGGACGGAAATGTTGACCGTCTCCGAACGACTGAAGCGATAGCCTTCGTAGTTGAAGAAGAAGAAGGTGCGATTCCTCAGGAGCCCGAAGGGAGAGCCGTCGCCGATTCCGAAGCGCGGGTAAAAGACGGGCCCGCCGATGTTGAAGCCGAAATCATG
>DASVVZ010000440.1:0-5581 GCA_036389875.1 Pyrinomonadaceae bacterium | reverse complement strand
GTTCAGTCTCGCACTCCCCGTCAAAGTTATTCCGTAGGCAAAGACGCCCTGGGCCGGGCCTGCCGTGAGCGTGATGTCAGCCCTGACGTTGGTTATGTCACCGCCGTTGGCTGAAACCGCCGTGGTGTTGCCCACGACGGACAGGTCCCGCAGTGAGGACTTCTGCGCCACCGTGATGGCGGCCTGGCTCACGCTACCGGTAAAGGAGATTCTGGTCAGATTCTCTCCGGCCCCCTGCAAGTCAACGTAATCCTTCATCGTCACCTGCTCGTTATAAGTGCCGGGCGCGACCCAGACCAGATAGCGATTGCTGTCGCCTGCGTCCGTGACGCTGTCTATGGCTGCCTGAATAGAGGTGAATTGGCCGCCGCTTTTGGCGACTATGATAACGTTGGCAGGGACGGAGCCCGGCGCTCCGGGATCACCTTTATCACCTTTCTCGCCCTTATCGCCCTTCAGGCCCTCAGGGCCTTGCTGGCCGGTCTCGCCCTTATCCCCCTTGTCGCCTTTAGGCCCCTGCGGGCCTGGAACACCCGCTACAGTCCAGCTGATCGGCGTCTCTGAATTCTTACACTGTCCCGGCCCGCTGACTATGCGCAATTGACCATTCTCCTTTTGATAGCAGGCGTAGATAGTGTTGTTGTTGGTCGTCTGTGCCTGAGTGAAAGCGGTATTCACCGCGCCGAGGCATACTGCAAGCGCCGCGAGCAAGAGATGCTTTTTCATGATGGGGGTTCTCCCTGTGACTTAAAGGCACTGCCAGGAAAAACACAGTGCGTCGGGTTTAATCAGTAGAGACTGGATGAGAGATGCAAGGTAGCACGCAGACTCACGAGGCCAGTCCGGCAAATCTACTATGTAGGGTGAAAATCTATAATGAGCGCAGATTTCCAGTCAAGGATCGGTTTGAATTTTGTATGTGATTATATTCCCGGCGGATTGCGCTCCGCACATAGGGGCGGCGCAATGTAGAAGAAAAGAGCCCGGCCATCAGCGGGACTCGTAGACTTTAAGTTCGGGCAACTCTATTGCCGAAAGGAAGCCTCCTTTGCCGCACCCCGTGTCTATCCCTATCAAATCACGGCGGAACCAGACATCAAGCTTGTCGTCGAAAATCTTCTCGACAAAGCTCAAGTGATCGCAGGGCAGGTAGCTCGTCACCGTATGGCCGAAGACAATCCGCTTGCCCGTGTAGCCCGTCCAGAAATCGGGCTCGCGCATCCACAGCAATGCCGTCTCACTGGATTTCTCAGGATGAAACCAGACCTTGCCTTCGCCCCCAAGCCCTGCATGAACGTAGATGGCATATTCGTCTTCATACCAGAGTGGCAGCGCTTTCATCCAATCGTATACGTCGCCGGGCAGCCAGCGCCGCACCTCAAGCATTCGCTGAAACTGTTCTGAATCTTCGATTGCCTTACCCGTGAACGAGCGGTAGGTGGCAGCCACGCCGTTCGAAGGCGGCACGAGACTGTCGCATCTTCCTTCCTCGTAGGCGTCCAGTAGTATCTGCTCGTGATTACCCATAAGAGCTACGACGCGGGCAGGCGTGCGTGTGTGAAGTTGCCTGACGAATTCGACTACGCCACGCGAGTCAGGGCCCCTGTCAACGTAATCTCCAAGAAAGACAATCGTGTCGCCGGCTTCAAGTTCGGGAAGCCGCGACCACAGATTATATAACTGCTCCAGGTCGCCGTGGATGTCTCCGACGGCTATCGTTCGCTTATTCATTTCGTTTAGCCGCTCGCTAACCCTGCTGAGATCTGTAATGCAGAGAGACCCTTCAACTCCCGGCACCAGCGCCCTCTGACCGAGCGCGCTCGAACTCAAGCGCGCCGTCCTCTATAGCGCCGTGCTTCATGGTCAGCAGGTCGAGCGCGTAGTTCTGATATAAGCGCCAGGGCTTGCGCGAGCCCTGCCGCGGAAGGCTCTTGATTGCTCGCTGCACGTAGCCGGAGGTGAAGTTAATGACAGGCTCCTCTGTAATTGTCGGGTCGTTTCTACGCGGCGTGCAACGAACGTATCCATGCCTGTCCATGTGATTCAGCAGCCGGCAGACGAACTCTGCCGTGAGGTCGCATTTCAACGTCCACGACGCGTTCGTGTAGCCGAAGGCAGAGACCAGGTTCGGAACGTCGCTGTACATCATCCCCCTGTAGACGATCGTCTTCGAAAGATCTACAGGGGCGTCGTCCACGACGAGTTGTAGACCGCTCATGAGTTTCAGCACAAGGCCCGTCGCCGTCACGATAATGTCTGCTTCCAGATGCTCACCCGACTTCAACCGGATGCCGGTCTCCGTTATGGTCTCTATGTGATCGGTTACCACAGAGGCCCGTCCGGCCCGGATCGCCTGAAAGAGGTCTGCGTCCGGCACCAGGCACAATCGCTGATCCCAAGGGTTGTACTGAGGCGTGAAGTGCTTGAGGTCGTAGTCCTGACCCAGTTCGTTTCGGACTCCTTTCGCAATCAAACGCTTCATGAATTCCGGGCGCGCACGCGACAGGCCGTAGAAGAACATCCCCAACAGCACGTTTTTCCAGCGTGTGAGGGCGTAGGCCGCACGGGCGGGCAGGCGACTGCGAAGCCAATCCGCCAACTTATCCCGGGCGGGTCGCGCGATAACGTAGGTGGGAGACCTCTGTAGCATGGTGACGTGCGCTGCCTGTTTGGCCATCGCCGGTACGAGGGTGACCGCAGTCGCCCCGCTCCCGATTACCACCACTCGCTTGCCCGCATAGTCCATGTCCCGGGGCCACTTTTGTGGATGCACTATAGGCCCATTGAACTGCTCTAACCCGGCTAGCTCAGGCGTATATCCATTCTCGTAGTCATAGTAACCTGTGCAGAGATAAAGAAAGCCACACGTGTACTGGACGACACTTTTCTCAGGGCCTGTCTCCGCTTCCACCGTCCACAGGGCGGCGGCCGATGACCACAAAGCGCGCCTCACCCTGTGGCCGTAGCGAATCTTCCTATCGATATCGTATTCCCTGGCCGTCTCGCGAATGTATTCAAGGATAGCAGGCCCGTCAGCGATAGCCTTCGCCTCCTGCCATGGGCGGAAGCTGTAGCCGAGCGTGTACATGTCGGAGTCAGACCGCACGCCGGGGTACCGGAAGAGGTCCCATGTCCCGCCCATCGCGCTCCGTCCCTCCAGAATCGAAAAGCTCTTCCCAGGGCATTTCTGCTGTAGGTGGCAGGCAGCACCTATCCCGGATAATCCGGCCCCAACTATCAGCACATCGAAGTGTTCCATACTTCCGTCCTCCACTCTCAGGACACACCACCCGCCGCGCATCCATAGGGAAGGGTACGGTGACTTGCAGATGAAAATCAATCCGCTCCGACTTTCACACTCTCCGGCAGAGATTATTGTCCAGGGTTGGTACTGGAATTTTTACTACATACATAAGGTTGCCATGTTGAAAAAAAGAAGGAGGAGTACTGTAGCGGCTCGTCAGGGCGTTAGCCCCCGGGCCGAGCAAGGCGCTCTTTAATTCATTAACTGTGCGGTCTGAAATTTCCGCCGCCAGATTTGAGTTAAGGGAAGCGGCCAGCATCTCACTTACTTCATCTTCAACAAGAGTTGCGCGAGCGATTTCTCCAAGACTTAGTGCGCCGAGCTGCGCCCTGGCCTCCCTGCGCACATCGTCATCCGCAGTCCCGCCGACAGGCAGATCGCCTTCCTTGAACTCGTTGGCGAGGGCGAAGATTTGTAACAACTCCTGCTGACGATTCATAACTAAGAAGGGTTCGAGATGAGCGGGTCAGGATTGTTAGATCTCTCCTCTATTTCCCGGGCTTCGCTTCAGGGTCTTCCGGCGCCGGCTTTCTTCAGTAGCTTAATCACATCGGAATGGTCGTTGTTTTCCGCCCACGCCAGAGCATCACGACCCTCGTCATCTTTGATCTCTAAACGGGCGCCTTTATTGAGCAACATACGGACGATTTCCGTGCGACCCTGGGCCGCTGCATGGATTAGCGCCGTCTGACCGCGATTGTCGCGCAGATTCACGTCGGCGCGACTTTCCAGCAGAACTCTGGCGGTGTCGCTGTGGCCGCCCAGGGCTGACTGCATCAGAGCAGTCGAGCCGCTGTTATCCTGCGCGTTCACGTTTGCGCCTTTTCTTAAAAGCTTTTCGCTGATGTTGTTGCTGCCTCTTGAGGCCGCGTTGATGAGCGCTGTTCTCCCCGCCGCATCCTTTACATCCGGCTGCATCCCCGCCGCCAGGAACAACTCGACTACATCGGTGTCTCCTTCTGCCACGGCGCGTATAAAGGCGGTATCGGTATAGGGAATATTCTTCTCCGCGAGGCGCGAGCGCGCCTTCATCTCGTCCGGGCTCACAGCAGACGGAGCATCATCCTGCTGATTAGAATTATCTATAGGAGAGGAACCCGGAGTCGGTCGCGTACCGTTCTCAGCCACGGGCTGATTTGAAGGAGCCCGCCGGGGCGTGCCCCCGCCGGCAAATAATAGGTAAAGGGAGATGGAGAGGATGCCCAGCCCCGCTATCAGAACGGCTCCGATCATCGACTTTCGCCCGCTCCGGCTCTGCTTCTGGGCTACGAATGTTTCTTCAGTCATGGGGACGACTATCTGCCGCCCGCGCCCTTTATTTTGAGCGCTGATCTCATTGCGCTCCGGTTGTAGACTTACCCTGGTAGCTTCATCATCCGCCATTACGGGGACAGTTGAGGCAGCGCGCGGCGCCATATTGTGCAGATCATGCCGCATCTCGGAAGCGCTGCGCGGGCGGTGGTCAATGTTAAGCGCCATCGCGCGCATCAGTGCAGCGGAGAGGGAAGGCCCTACTTCCTGATTAATCTTGTTTGCCGGGCGCAGAGGGTCGGCTTGACCGTTAATGATGGCGGTGGCGCGCGAGAGCGCATCCACGGGCTTAACATTTGTCAGCAGGTGATAGAGGGTGGCGCCCAGGCTGTATAGGTCGCTACGCTCGTCCGTGCCCGTGCCCTGCATCTGTTCCAGCGGAGAGTAGTTTGGAGAATAGCCGTGCACGCTCTTATTCTCTGCCACAGTCATCCGCCCGGCCCTGCCCTTAGCTAGCCCGAAATCAAGCAGCACGATGTGATTTTGAGAGATAAGCTTGAGGTTCGCCGGCTTAATGTCTCTGTGCAGCACGGCCGGGCTTAGCTTGTGCAGATAATCGAGGGCATCCAGTATTTGATCGGCAAAGCCCATCACTTCTGCGGAAGCGAGAGGCCCGCCCCTCCGTTCCAGTATCACTGCAAGGTCATCGCCCGGAATAAACTCCATGACCAGAAACAGCCCGGAGCCTTCACTGAAATGGTCAAGGACTTTGGGCAGCGCCTGATGGCGCAGGTTTGCCAGCAATCGTGCTTCACGCTCGAACGCCCGTCTAAGTTCGTCCGTTTCAACTAGAGTTTTCTTCAGCGCAACCGTTCGCGACAGACGTTCATCCACGGCCTCATAGACTGCGCCCATACCGCCGTGCCCCAGCGGACGTACGATGCGATACCGGTTCTGAAGTACAGTATCTATAGCGAGCATGAAGACAAACACTCCTGCATACGTGTCACGACCTGCGATATAACG
>DASVVZ010000439.1:0-3794 GCA_036389875.1 Pyrinomonadaceae bacterium | reverse complement strand
AACACCTGCCCGCGCAGAGCTTCCAGAGAGAGCGGCTCGGAGTTTATCCAGTGCTTAACCAGAATCTCCGGCGCGGTCTCTCCTATTAGCGAGACGCGCGTATGATTGTCCCTGAGCACGGTCAGGTCTGTAAAAAATTTCCGCTTCTCGAAAGGGTTGCCGCTCTGCTTCACCTGCTCGAACTGTTGCTCAAGAAAAGAGAGTTCTTCGCCCAGCATGCGGCGAGCCTTCTGAAACTCTCCCGCTTCCTGGTAGATGTCCGCGAGCATCGTCGCCAGGGCCGTGCGCCCCTGCGAATCCACGGCGCCGTTTGAGGCCCTGGCATCTTCAAGTCCGGCCTCAAGCTCGCTTATAGCGGCTTCGAGATTGCCCTCTTCTAAAAGCTCCGACGCGCGCTCAAGCGCTTCGGGCATGAACATGGGCTGTCCCATCGGGGGGAAATTCGCGGGCGTCTTCATAGCAGAATCCATCGTCTGAAAATCATCTCCTTAAATAAGAGCTAATAGATTTCATGTTACCTGATAAAGCCAACAGGCATCGGCTTTGACGTTCAACCCGGCGGGCTTTTGCGCCGCCGCCTTTTTAACGCGGCATGGCCACACCCGGCGGCGGCATCCCGCGCATGCGTGCGCCCGGGGGCGGAGCGCCGCCGCCGCCGCCTCCGCCCGTTCGCGTGCGAAGCAGAGCTGGGTCAACGTTCTTCAGCTCATAGAGAGTCTTGTACAGGCCTTCCCGTTTGATTAGCTCTTCGTGCGTCCCTTCGTCCGCCACCCTTCCCTGATTGAGCACTATGATGCGGTCTGAGACGGCTGCCACGAAGTTCAGGTCATGGCTGATGACAACACAGGTCTTTCTGTTTTCGGGCTGCTGCGCGTACTCGCGTATGACCTGAATGAGGCGGTTGCGCTGGTCTGCGTCCAGGTTCTCCGTCGGCTCGTCCAGCAGGAGGACTTCAGGCTTCCTCAGCAGATTGCGGGCCAGCGCAATCAGGCGCTTCTGCCCGCCGGAAGGAACCTGCACGTCAACGATCGTGTCATAACCTTTAGGCATGCGCTTGGGGTCAACGATGACATCGTGTATGTGCGCGAGCCTGCAAGCCTCTTCGACCTCGGCGTCTGTGGCGTTAGCTTTGCCGAGTCTCACGTTCTCTCTTATCGTGTCCTTCAGGAAGAACGGGAACTGCGAGAGCTTCGACACCTGCTCGCGCAAAGATTGAAGCGTCACGCTCGTGATGTCTTTGCCTTCAAGGCGAATGGCCCCCGATTCCGGATCTAGAAAGCGCAGCAGCAGGTTCATAATCGTGGACTTGCCGCAGCCTATCGGCCCGACGAAGGCGACCGTTTCGCCCTCCTTGATGTTGAAGGTCAGGCCGTTCAGAACCTTCTGCGTTGGGCTGTAGCCGAAGACGACCGACTCGAAAGCCACGTCGCCGTGAACTTCGCCCATGTCTTTCGCGTCCGGCTTCTCTTTCACGGTCGGCTTGATGTCTAGCAGCTCATAGGTTGCCACTACGTTCGGCACAAATGACTGGTACTGCGTGTAGGTCGCGACCAGCCTCTGCACCACGCCGAACATCTGCGGCGTCATCTGCACGAAGGCAATGACGGCTGCCAGCGTCAGCCCGAACTGCGGGTAATAGATGATGCCGACTATGAGCACGAGCGCGGTCGAGGCGGCTATGAAGATTTGCGCGCCGGAATTACTGAAGCCCATCCAGGCCATCATCGCCGCAGAATTTTTGGCCGCGACCTTTGAGGCTTCGGCAAAGCGGCTGCTGCGTCTGCCCTGCGCGTTGAAAATCTGAATATCCGAGATGCCGCTAATGGTCTCTTCCAGTTCCGCGCCAAGCTCGCGCCCGCTCATAGCCATTCCCTTCGCCGCCTGCTGCATCTTCTTGCTCGTGTAACGGAACATCAGAAGCACCAGCGGAGCCAGCACGAATGCCACCAGCGTCATCTGCCAGCTAAGGATTAGCAGGTAAGTGAGCACTACTATGAGCACTATGACATCCACGAGCGGATAGAGCGTCACCTGCGTCAGCATGCGCTGCACGCCCGCAGTCTCAGACAGTACGCGCTGCATGAGCGCGCCCGTCTGCCCGCCCGTGAAGAAATCCAGCGAGAGCGATTGAAGATGGTCATAGACCTTCTGCTGTAGCCCGCGTAGCAGCCTCGCCTCCAGGTGCGCCACGACCCACGCGCGCAGGAAGCTCAGGAGCTGCGAGAGCACGAGCGCGCTTGCCCAGACCATGAGAATCGTACGCAGGGTGAGCGGCACGGCCAGCCAGCTCAGCCCGTAACTGCTCAGAGAGCTCGTGTCGGCTTTGCCAAAGAGCGGCGCTGTCATCTCCCATATGCTGCGCGCCGCGTTCGGGTTTCTGGCTCCCGGCGGGAGCGGCGCGGCGAATTGGCCGAGAATTTGAAAGATGGCGGCGAAGGCCACGCTGACCACGAAGGGAAAGAGCGTGACCATCAGTGACAAAAGCATGGTGACGGCCGTCAGCGATTTATGCTCCCCCAGAAGTCGCAGCGCGCGGCCAATGTAGGGCCTGGCGCTCATCATCTTCGGAGGCATGCCCGGCTTCATGCCGGGCGGCATAGCTCCCGGCGCGGGGGCTTGCGCGCCAGCTGTTGCGGGCGGCTTGCCTAGCGGCGGCCCGGGCGGCAGTCCTGCCGTCATCCCCGGAGGCGGCGTCGGCTGAGAGGGGCTGGACATGAGAATTTTCCTTTAGGGCCTTAGGGTAGGAAGAACACGAAAACAGGTAAATGGTAAATGGTAAATGGTGAATAGACAAATCATTCGTCCATTTACCACCCGCCATTTACCATTTACCAGAAAGGCAAAGGGTGGGAAAGAAGCTCTGTTTGAAGCTCGCTCTCCCACCCGTCGTGGAACTTGCAACTGACTAGCAGTACCACCAAACGTACACGCAGTTGCCGTAGCCGTCGCATTCCCAGGCATAACAGATGTCCTGGTTGCTGTAGGCCTGAACGTCACCACCCTGCGAGCCGGCCTTTGCTACCGCCGTAGCGTCCGAGCGGCTGCGGTTATCTTTCTTCGGGAACATCTCGGCAGCTTTCTGCGGGTCAATCGCGTACTTCTCAAGCTCGGAATCAGGAACGTCATACAGTTTTACTGTCTCTCCATTAGGACTGCTTACTATAGCCATGGCTTTTGTGCTTCTCCTTCATTGGGGTTAAGAGGATTTGATTCCTCGTTTGTAATTCAAAGATTCGCGGGCGCGCTCTTCTCTTTGTCGGCGGGCGGCGTCAGCAAAAACCTTCTGCACGGCCTGCGGCTCGAAGCGCCCGGCTGGGTCAAGAGAGAGGCCGCATGAAATCTATTCAGCGACTGCTTCTCTCAAAGCCTTAAGAGCTGAAGGGCGAAGCATTCTCTCTTACTTCCCCCTTCCGTCCTGCTCTTCCGGTTCGTCGTACAGAGCTAAAGACGCCGGCCCGGAAAAATTTTGCGGGTTTCTGGAAGCCCGCTATTTCATCAGCTTAACGGCCTGCCGAAAACGCCTTAAATCGGGGACAAAACGGCGTTCGTCTATCGTCGTCAGCCTTTAATTTCCAGCCATCTAAATCAGAATAAGAGATGTCTAACAGAGCTTGCGGAATAGACACGAACAGTAGTAGCGACCGCAGCAGGTCTTGGAACAGTCGAGCCTCGCCTTTTAATTAAACTGGCCCTTGAATTGTTCTCTAAAGCGGGCGACATCCTAACAGCACCGGCCCGCCCGCGCAAGACTTTTTAGACCTGTTCGTCCAGGCAGCGTCTTAAAATCTCGTTAA
>DASVVZ010000438.1:0-1780 GCA_036389875.1 Pyrinomonadaceae bacterium | reverse complement strand
GGCTACTGGAACAGGGAGGACGAGACACAGATCGCGCTCCGCAAAGACGAGGCGGGGCGCACCTGGCTGTACACGGGCGACGTTGCGCGCATGGACGAGGACGGCTACAGCTACATAGTGCAGCGCAAGAAGGACATGATTATCGTGAGCGGCTTCAACGTCTATCCCTCGGAAGTCGAAGGCGTGCTCTACACGCACCCGTCTGTGATGGAGGCGGGAGTCATAGGCATCCCCGACGCTTACAGGGGAGAGGCCGTCAAAGCCTTCGTGGTGCTCAAGCAGGGCGCAACCGCCACTGCTGAAGAACTCATTGAGCATTGCAAGCGCGGGCTCGCGGAGTTCAAGGTGCCGGGCAGCGTGGAGCTTCGAGAGAGCCTGCCGAAAACAGCCGTCGGCAAGATTCTGCACCGCGTCCTCAGAGAAGAAGAGCTGGCTAAGGATAAATAGTAAGGAAACGAGACTGGCTTGTGCGGCTGATGGAAGGAAAGGCGGCGATTATCACCGGTTGAGATGAAGATAAATTACGTCCGGCCTATAAGGGGTGACGCGGGAACCGTGCGTTGCGAGGCGCGCGTTCTTCACGCGGGCTCGCGTACGGCATACGCCGAAGGACGCGTAATGGACGAGCAGGGAAAGCTCTACGCGCACGCCACCGCCACCTGCATGCTGTTCCGCGCTTGATAATCCGGATTAACGGGAGACGCAAAAAGTGGAAGACCGCGTGATGAAAATCGGCGATGTCATCTCCTGGGAGCGAACCTTCACGGAGGATGATATACGTCTCTTCGGCAAGCTCTCGGGCGACGAAGGCACTCACCACATGATGCCGGATGAAGCTGGCCGTCTTATGGTACACGGTCTCCTGACGGCCACTCTGCCGACTAAAATCGGCGGCGAGATAAACTTCATAGCGCGCGAGATGCGCTTTCATTTTCACCGGCCCGTCTTCTCGGGCGACACCGTGCGCTGCGAAGTGACGATCGTAGAGCTTGAAGAGGCCGAGCAATTTCATCAGTTGAAATCCAGATGGAGCTGCCGCAACCAGCACGGCAAAGAGGTCATGAGCGGCGAAGCCGTGGGCGTTGTGAGAAAGGGAGACGAAAGGTAATCGGTCAACTGTAAAGGGAGCTACTGATGAAACAGGACGACCCCTATCTGGGCTTTACTGTCAGCCCGCGCGCGAGAGAGATTTATCACACGCTTAGCCTCTTCATGCAGGAGCACGTCTACCCGAACGAAAAGCTCTTTCAAGAGCAGATAAACGAGGGCGAGCGCTGGCAGCCGATTCCCCTCATGGAAGAGCTGAAGGCCAGGGCCAGGGAAGAAGGGCTCTGGAATCTTTTCCTGCCTGAGAGTGAGTACGGCGCTGGACTGACGAATCTGGAATACGCTCCCATGGCGGAATTGATGGGAAGCTCCACCGCCTTCGCGCCCGAGATTTTCAACTGTAGCGCGCCCGATACGGGCAACATGGAGGTGCTCGCGCGTTACGGCACCGAGGAGCAGAAGAGGCAATGGCTTCTTCCTCTGGCCGAAGGCCAGATACGCTCCTGCTTTGCCATGACGGAGCCCGACGTGGCTTCGTCGGACGCCACCAACATTCGCTCAAGCATAGTGCGCGACGGAGATCAGTACGTCATAAATGGCCGCAAGTGGTGGGCGAGCGGCGCGTGCGACCCGCGCTGCAAAGTGGCTATCTTCATGGGCAAGACGGACCCGAGCGCCCCCAAACACCGTCAGCAGGCCATGATTCTCGTGCCGATGGACGCGCCGGGCGTGC
>DASVVZ010000437.1:0-4029 GCA_036389875.1 Pyrinomonadaceae bacterium | reverse complement strand
TTAGCTTATGAGTCGTCTGTCAATATTTGGATTAGTTGTAGTGGCGCTGCTGCTCGTGGTGGCCATCTTTGCGCCATGGATTGCTACGCATGAAGTGGGCGCAACAGACCTGTCTAACATTTACAGGGAGCCTTCGGCCGCGCACTGGTTCGGGACGGACGCCACCGGCCGCGATGTCTTCTCGCGCGTCATCTTCGGCGCGCGTATCTCCTTACAGGTAGGCATTGTGGTCGTGCTGGTCTCTTCCGTCGTCGGCACTATTATCGGCGCTCTCGCGGGCTATTACGGCGGCTGGATTGACCGCATCGTTTCGGGCTACGTCTTCAACGTCTTTCTGGCCTTTCCGGGGCTGCTGCTGGCGATAGCGCTAGTGGCCTTCCTTGGCTCCGGCCTGAACAAGCTCATCCTTGCGCTCTGCATCATTGGCTGGGTAGGTTACGCGCGACTCATACGCGGGCAGGTCTTGAAGGTGCGCGAGTACGATTTTGTGCAGGCCGCGCGCGCTCTGGGCGCAAGCGACCTTCGCATACTCTTCGTGCACATACTGCCGAACGCCGTGCAGCCGCTGATAGTGCAGGCCAGCCTTGGCATGGCGGGCGCGGTGCTGTCCGAAGCCTCGCTCTCCTTTCTCGGCCTGGGCGTGCCGCCGCCCGCTCCCTCCTGGGGCGTGATGATTGACGAAGCGCGCGGCTTCAACACCTTGATGTCCGCGCCGCACGTGCTCATCTTCCCAGGCATAGCCATAGCGCTCACCGTTCTTGCCTTCAACTTCATAGGCGACGGGCTGCGCGAGTACCTTGACCCGCGCCAGCGCAAGCGATGAGCCCAGGATGAGAGCGCCTTCTAAAGAGCCGTCGGCGATGGAGAATGAAAGAGAAGCCCGGCTGCCCGGGGCTGTTAATGCCTCGCCGGAACCGAGCACCGAAGCCAGTCGCACCGTGGCTGTTTCAATAAATCATCTCTCTAAAACTTATCCCGTCCCGCTTGCGCGTCTCAAGAGCTTTTTCCGCCGGAGCATAAGGCCGCCCGTCGCAGCACTGAGCGATGTTTCGCTGGAGGTGCGCGAAGGTGAAATCTTCGGCCTCATTGGGCCGAACGGCGCGGGCAAAACCACTCTCACGAAAATCATTGCGACGCTTGTGCAGCCGACTACGGGGACTGTCACGGTGAGAGGCTTTGACAGCATTCGGGATGCCGAGAAGGTGCGCGCCTCCGTTGGGCTGGCGACGGCAGAAGAGCGCAGCTTTTACTGGCGGCTGACCGCTTCTCAGAACCTGCTCTTTTTCGCCAGGCTCTACGGGATGGAGGAGCGAGTCGCGCGTCGCCGTATAGCGGAGCTTCTGAATCTCTTCGAGTTTGAAGATGCGGGCCGACGCTTCGGAGAGCTTTCTACGGGTAACAAGCAGCGCCTTGCTGTCGCGCGTGCGCTTCTGCCCAATCCGCCGGTGCTTCTGCTGGACGAACCCACGCGCTCCCTTGACCCTCTGGCCGCCGCGCGACTGCGTGCCGTGATAAGCCGCCTTGTACGCTTAGAGCCCCCCGTCTCCATCCTTCTCACTTCACACAATCTGAGCGAGATAGAGGAGCTTTGCGAGCGCGTAGCCATCATAGGCCGTGGAATCATACGCGCTGTGGACACTCCACAAAACCTCCGCGCCCTACACAAACAGAGGGAGCGCGTGCGTCTGACCCTGCGCGCCGTCGAGCGACAGGCCATAGAAGAGTCCCTGGCTGCTGTTTTGAGTGAGCTTGAGATCACGGAGCAGCCTGGCTCGCTCGTCCTGGATTTCATGCGCGAGATGAATGACGACCTGCTGGATAAGGTTTTGAAGGCGCTGGCGGGCAAAGGCGCGCAGGTGCTCGGAGTCGAGACCGAGCGGGCTACGCTGTTTGACGTGCTGACAGCATTTCAGCAGGAAGAAGAGGTGGAGAAGTAATGCTGCGCTCCTTTAAGCTTCTGCTTCGTCGCGTACGGGCATTCGTCGTCCGCGATTTCCAGTTGATGCTCTCCTATCGTCTACAGTTTTTCCTGCGCGTGCTGACGATTCTACTGATGGTCACGACGCTCTTCTTCATCTCCAGGACCTTCACCGGACGCGCCGATTGCCCCTGCGCGGAAAGCCCCTTTTCACAATGGCGAGACCCGCTGGCGGCGTGGATTACCGGCCTCGCGGTTCTAAACTATTTCATGACGGGCTTCTCAAGCCTGGCCAACGCTATTCGAGCCGAGCAGACGCAGGGCACGCTGGAGAGCGTGCTGCTGACGCCGATAAACGTTCCCACGGTCGTCTTGGCAAGCTCCGCCTGGGATTTCGTGCAGGCCACGCTCTTCTCATTCCTGTATCTCTTTTTCGGCTGGCTGTTCTACGGCGTGCATTTCCAGGGCAGCTACTGGCTCGCGCTGCTCTTTCTGATTCTGACGACGCTGGTGCTCTCCTGCCTTGGGATTCTCTCTGCTAGCTTCGCCATGGTCTTCAAGCGCGGCGATCCGTTCGCGGTTCTTTTAGGCACGGGCTCCGCGCTCTTTTCCGGCGTCTTCTTTCCGACACAGCTTCTGGGCGCAGGCTTCAGCAGCGTCTCGCGCATTCTGCCTCCGACCTACGGGCTGGACGGCATACGCCGCGTGCTCATAGAAGGCCAGGGGCTGGCAGAAGTGCGCGAGCCGCTTTACACTCTCCTTATCTTCCTGGCCGTGCTGCTTCCCTTCTCGCTCTGGGTCTTCACACGCGCCATACGCCGCGCCAAGCGTGAAGGCAGCCTGATTCAATACTGATTTAGGTTGGAGAGGCCGCAGAGCACGAACTGCCGTGACCCGTCTTGCTAATCCAAAATCCAAAATCTAAAATCCAGAATCGCAATGCTTGTTTCATATACACAGCGCTACTACGCCGACATAGGCGAAGGCCACGTCTTTCCGATTCGCAAATTCGAGCTGGTGCGCGACCTGCTGCTGGCCGAGGGAACGCTGCGGCCGCAGGAAGTTGTAGAGCCTGAGCCGGCCGCAATTGAAGACGTGCTGCTGGTTCATACGCCGGATTATGTGACGCGCCTTCGCAACGGGTCTTTGACGGCGCGAGAGATTAGGAGGCTTGGGCTTCCCTGGTCGAAGGCGCTCGTCCGGCGCTCGTTTCTGGCGTCAGGCGGGACGCTTCTGGCCGCTCGCAATGCCATGGCCGAAGGCGTCGCGGCGAATCTGGCGGGAGGCACGCATCACGCTTTCCCCGAGCGCGGCGAAGGATTCTGCGTGCTCAACGACGTGGCGATTGCCATACGCGTCCTTCAGCGCGACCGTAAGATTACGCGCGCAGCGGTTGTTGACTGCGACGTTCATCAGGGAAACGGAACCGCCTTCATCTTCCGCGACGACGCTCGCGTCTTCACCTTCTCCATGCAAGGCGCTAAGAACTACCCGCTCTTCAAGGAGCGCTCCACGCTTGACGTAGAGCTTGCGGACGGCACGGATGATGAAGCTTATCTGAGAACGCTGGAAGAGAATCTTGAGAAGGTGATGAGGCACGAGCCTGACATACTCTTTTATCTGGGAGGAGCCGACCCGTTCGCGGGCGACAAGCTCGGGCGGCTGGCGCTTTCGATAGAGGGGCTTCGCGCGCGCGACGAGATTGTGTTGACGCAGTGCAGGGAGCGCCGCGTGCCCGTCGTCACGGTCATGTCGGGCGGCTATGCGGCGGACATCAGGGACACTGTGGAGATTCACGCGAACACCATCAGAACCGCCCGAAGGCTCTTTCGCCGGTCGGATGAGCGTTTACCGCCGGACTTGAACTATAATCCGAGTGAACGCGGCGTAGAGCATCTATGATACTCTCTCGCAGCTTCTTTATAGACTATGTGGGGCTGGATTAGACGAATCATACTGGGAATGCTTCTGGGGCTTATAGTAGCCCTCGTGTACGTATTCGTCTCTTACACCTACACCATCTCAAAGCTGCGCGATCAGAATCCCTCTTCGACTTCGCTGATAGATTATCGCATGCAGGAGGCGCGCGGGCGCGGAGAGCAGCCCCGGCG
>DASVVZ010000436.1:0-7225 GCA_036389875.1 Pyrinomonadaceae bacterium | reverse complement strand
GAATCAGTTTCGACAAGGAGAGAAGAGAGTGGACGATTCAAATCTCCGCAGAGGAAAAGATTCTTGCGGACGCGGTCTGTCTTGCTCTTCCGGCCTACGCGGCGGCCTCGCTCCTGAGCGAAGTGGATTCTCAATTAGCTTCGGAGCTTGAAGCCATTCCTTACGCCTCGACCGCGACGATTAACTTCGGATGGCGGCGCGAGCACGTCCCTCATCCTCTGGATGGCTTCGGCTTCGTAGTGCCTTTCGCAGAGCGGCGCACAATACTGGCCTGTACTTTCACGAGCGTCAAATTCGGCGGGCGTGCGCCGGAAGGAGACGTAATCCTGCGCGCCTTCGTCGGCGGAGCGTTGCAGCCGGAGATGTTCGCGCTGGATGAAGAAGAGATGAGGCGGCGCGTGCTGGAAGATTTACGCGCGCTCTTAGGCATAGAAAAGCCCCCGCTCTTTTCCGTAGTGGAGAAGTGGCCGCGCTCAATGGCCCAGTACATGATCGGACACCTGGAAAAGGTCGCGCGCATCAAGCAGCGGGTCTACGCGCTGGGCTCGCTGCAACTGGCCGGGAACGCCTATCACGGCGCAGGGATACCCGACTGCATACGCGGCGGAGAGCGCGCAGCCGACGAGATAATCAAAGCCCTACGGTAAAAAAGAGCCGCGACAATCAGAGAGCAGGCGTGGCGATGAGAAAAACAGGTTAGCCCGCCTGTCCGGCCCTGACGGATACCGTCAAATCACCGGCCCGGCTCAGGCAGTCGTTGCTGGCCTGCTGCCGCTAGCTTTTCAATCCACGCGGAGTTGGCCTGCATCAGGGGCAGAAAGGCTTCGCGCGGGGCGCGGTTCTCGATACGCATGTTGTCGTCCGTGTTGATGGGAGCGCCCTCGACAGCCGGGCCAAGCTCGGCTTCGTCGCAGACGTACCATGTCTCCACGTCCTGCCTGCTTCTAACTCCTATGCGCTCAAGCTCCGCTTTGATGCGCGCCTGGCCCATGCGCTCTTCAACACGGTCTAGCGAGAGAGGCGTGCGGCTTCCCACGAGAATCAAATCCTTCCCTTCCGCGACACCGCCGACGCGAAACATCATGACGTGCGGGAAGACGCTCCGGTACGTAGCCAGCACCGAGCGCAGGCTGTCGGTTGAAAGCTGGTAAATCTGCACCCACTGCACGAAGACCCCATCGGCCTTAAGCCGCGCGCCGCCGAGCTCGAAAAACTCTTTCGTGAAGAGGTTGGCAACGCCGGGAACCCACGGGTGGCTCGGCTCGCTGACGATGATGTCGTATTGTGAGGGCACCACGCGCAGGTAGGTGCGCGCGTCGTCTATGATGAGCCGCAGTCGAGCGTCCTCTGTAGGTCTATTGTTAACGTGCTCGAAGAACTTCTCCGCAGCCTTGACCGTCACCGGCTCAAGCTCAACGCATTCCAGCGAGCGAAGCTCAGACTGAAGCATGGAGCCCACGCTCACGCCGGAAGCGTAACCGACAATCAGGCCGTTGTCCGTGCGAGGCGCAATCAGAAGCGGCAGTTGCCCCACCATCACCTGCGTAGCCATGTCGCCGTCTTTGGCGAAATTGTCCGACGCATTAGTGCGCCCGTTAATCGCCATCGAAGTTATGCCCCAGTCCTGGCGCACGGTGACGGTCGCCGTCGGCCCCTCCTCGTACATCAGGACCCGGTTCGTCTCCGGGCTGAAGACACGGCCGTCGCCCCCGGCGGCGCTCCCCTGCGTGTGAGCCAGGCCGCGTGCGAGGCGGTCGTAAACTCCTATGGAGAGGTCTGCGCTGTTTAAGCGCGGCACAAAGCGAAACACTATCAGCGGAATAACTACGGCTGCGGCGACCGCCAATATGCGCCTTATCAAAAGCGTGTCCATGTTCCCGCGCGCGGGCCTGTAGGCGAGGGCCGTCACTATCAGACAGAGCCAGCCTGCGAACAGGATTGTGAATCGCGTGCCTATCTTCGGGATGAAGAGAAAGCCGGTTAGGAAAGCTCCGGTAATAGCGCCTAGAGTGTTGACGGCGTAGCTGCGCCCGACGAGTCGCACCCTCATCTCGCGCAGGTTGCCCTCGGCCCAGACCAGCACGAGCGGCATAACCATTCCCATCAGGACAGCCGGAACCAGGACTATCAGCGCGGCGGTCGCGGCCTGTAGAGCCAGCAGGCCCGTCCATGAATTAACGCCGAGCCGCGTGCCCTGAGTAAAGAGGAGCCCCGGCGCTCTGTTGATAAACCAGACGCTCAGCAGAATGCTCGCGCCCGTCAAAAGCTCCACCCACATGAGAGCGGCGCGCAGCCGCGAAGACAGACGCGTGCGCCCGACTACATACGCCCCGAGCGCAAGTCCCAGCAGGAAGAGCGCCACCACCAGGCTGAAAGCGTAGGTGCTTGAGCCGATAATCATCGTCAGCACGCGCGTCCAGGCGACCTGCGTGCTGATGGTTACGAAGCCCGATACCGCCGCGCAGAAGAGCCAGAACCTCTTTCCACCGAAACCGAGAGCATCCCTGGCGCGCACTTCATTCTCTTCGCTCCGGCCGTTGGCCGCATCGGCAACTTCCCGGTCGTCGATCATGGGCGAGCCGGCCCGCTCTTCATTCTCGACGGCACTCGTCTCGTGGCGGTCGGCGATAATCGAGACGATGCCAACGGCTATGTTGATGAGGGCGGCAGTCCAGATGGTGGCTCTTAATCCTACGAGCGGGAGCAGCACGAAGCCCGCCGCGAGCGTGCCGAGGATTGCTCCGACCAGATTGCAGGTGTAGAGACGCGCAACAGCATTCGAGGAATGTTCGCGGGCGCGAAGCAGCAGCGCGGCCGACAGCACGGGCAGCGTCGCCCCCATCAAGGCCGTGGGGATGAGCAGCGCCGCGCACGAGAGCGCAAAGCGCCAGATGCTGAAGGTGTAGAAGCCCGGATGAAACTCCGTCCAGATGAGCGCGTAGAGCCGGTCAATCAAACCGAACAGCAGAGGCACCAGAAGTGCGTACAGCGCTATCGCTATCTCAATCAGTCCGTAGGCGCGAAGCGGGCGCTTTATACGCGCGCCCAAGCGCCCGGCGGCGGCGCTCCCCAGCGCCAGCCCGCCCATGAACGCGGCCAGCACAGTGCTGATGGCAAAGGTCGTTGCGCCGAAGACCAGCCCGAGCATACGCGCCCACAGGACTTCATAAATCAGCCCCGTAGCGCCCGACAGAATGAAGCAGATGCTTATGACCCAGAGGCTCGCGGTTGAGTACCGAAGATTGCGCGCTACGGGCGCGTCCAAGGCGGAAGCAGAAGACAAACGGATTGTTTCCTCTAATCTATAGAATCGGACAAGATTCTAACTCGAACCTAAAAATATTTCACATAGCTTGTGCGCCAGACGTTCGCGGGAATGGAGCCGGGCTCGGCGGTCGTCAGCAGTATGGCAAAGTTGCCGTCGGCTATCTGCAATTCCGGCATGCTCTCTTCGGCGCGCGTAGCTTCGGGCGCGTGCGACGCGGGCGGTTCCGTCTCATCAGGACTCGGCATGACGAGCGCCAGCCTCCTCAGGCAGCGATAGAGATGGTCCTGGCCCGTGCCGTAGCGGCCCATCTCGTCACCGAGCGCGAGGCGAACTTCCACGCGCTCGGTGATGAAGTGAGCTATCAACGACGCAGTGTAGTTGACGCTCTTTTCAAATCGCTCGGCCAGCTCTCTTTCATTCCCGCCGGGCGAGATTCGTATGTCGAGCGCGATGGTGATGCGTCGCTCGTCCTCCGCCGTAAATTCCCTAACCGTCAGCCGGTGCGAGCGAGCAGTGGCCTTCCAGTCTATGTGGCGAAGGTCGTCCTGCGGCTGGTAATCACGAAGCGAGAAGAGGTCAAAGCCCGCGCCGCGCCTGAGCGACAGGTGCTGCCCGGCGTTCAGGGGCAGCAGGTGCAGCTCGTCGCTGATGGGCTCCGGCTTAGGATACACGATGAGGTCTACGTTGCGCGCGCGAAGACGGCGGCGGCGGCGAAAGAATCCGAAGGGAAACCGTGTGGAGATTTCAAAGCCCGTGATGAGAACGTGGCCGCGCCGCTCGAAAAGTTGCTCGACGCGCTGCTCTGCTGCGGCGCGGTGCGGCACGTACATGAAGTAGGCGAGCGCGCGCTTGGCGAACCTGATTCTCTTACGCTTGCGCCGCCTGGGGCTCTGCCTCACCTCGTCCGGCCCGCGCGATTCTACGAGCACGGAGAAGGAGGGGAAAAATCTCTTGGCGTTCCTCAGCGTGACAATCACAGGCGCGGGCTCGCCCGCAAAGATGTGGTCGGGAAAGCGCGCCTTGACCACCATGTCGCGCAAAGAGGTGCGAGCAGCGGCCCAGGCTATGAACATAGTCGAGAGCAGAAGCGAGAAGACAAGAAAGAGAAGATTGTTGCCCGTGTTCCAGGCTGCGAAGGCCACCACGCCTAGCACGCTTAAGAAGACAAGGCCGCCCTTCGTCACTTCAAAAGGAAGGTCTACGCGCCCGAACTCGGAGCGGGCCGAGCGAGCAAGGGGCGGGACGACGAAGATTGTCAAAAGAGCGGCGATGACGAGCGAAGCTATGGCCGCGGCGCTGGCCAGCTCTGCATCTTCGGTGCGCCTGGCAAGGACTGTAATCGTCGCAGCCACCATCCCCATCAGCACCAGCGTCGTGCCCAGGATGGCGTTGCGCCACGCGGCAATTTTTTTGAGGAAAGAGCGCATAACGCTTCTTAAAGCGGTACGCTGACCGTCTTGATGATTTCGTGCAGGACGGCTTCGGATTCTTCCGAGCGGCGAAGCGATGACGAGAAGCGGGAGCTGACCACAAGGCGGTGCGCGAAGACCGGCAACACCAGCCGCTTGATGTCGTCAGGGACGCAATAGCTACGCTCTTCGGTCAGGGCCAGCGCCTGCGCTGCGCGAAAGAGCGCGAGAGTGCCGCGCGGGCTCACGCCCAAATCAAGCATCTCGGAGTCGCGCGTGGCCGAGACGATTCGCATCAGGTAATCCACGAGCGCGTCGTCCACGGACACCTCTGAGACCGCCTGCTGAAGCTCTACTATATCCTCGCCCGTCATCACGGGCCTGAGCACATTCAGAGGCTCGGAGCGTTCGCGGTCACGTATTATCTGCTTTTCATCTTCCGCGTCCGGGTATCCTATGCGCAGCCTGAGCATGAAGCGATCCAGCTGCGATTCCGGCAGTGGATAGGTTCCGTGATGCTCTATGGGGTTCTGCGTGGCGACGACAATGAATGGCTCCAGCAGGGGATGCGTGTTGCCTTCTATCGTCACCTGTCGCTCGGCCATCGCTTCCAGCAGCGCCGACTGGGTCTTGGGCGTGGTGCGGTTGATTTCATCCGCCAGCACGACGTTGGCGAACACGGGGCCCGGCTTCCACTCGAAAACGCCGGAGTGCTGGTTGTAGATGGAAAGCCCTATGACATCAGAAGGCAGCAGGTCGGAGGTAAACTGTATGCGCTGGAATGAGCAGTCGAGGGCTCGCGCCAGAGCTTGAGCAAGAGTGGTCTTGCCTACGCCGGGCACGTCCTCCACCAGCAGGTGGCCTCCGGCAATCAGCGTCACCACGACCAGCCGCACAGCCTCCGGCTTGCCCTTGATGACGCTCTCGATGGCGGATTGCAGGCGCGCGACGCGCCCGGCCGCCGCGTTCGTGAGGGCCTGCGCCTCTGCTCTGTCTGCTGTCTGCAATCGTCTCATGAAAATCTTTTCTTTAAGGGGTCGTGGCGCGCCTTTCGCTTATTCTACATGTTTAGCCTGTAAGCCGCACGTTTCCGATGCGTCGAAGGCGACAAGAGATGGCCTGAGGAAAGGCCAAAAAGGTAAAAGTAGAAGAGAAAGAATACACGACTTCTCCGGCTTAGAGTTCCCCTTTATTCTGTCGCCTGTGCATGTGACTGCGAGCGGGGGCGTGTAGTAATATTACGGGCTGGTGCAACCTCCGGCGCTCGTTTCTGTATCAGAAGAGAGTGAAATAGCGGAACCTTTTTGAAGCTCATTCGTGTAGCTTAATGAAATTATCTGAAGGAGTTTACATGCGAAACAATCGTAAAGTGACGCGTCGCAACCAGGGCGGCTTCACCCTGATGGAGCTCATGATAGTCATTGCCATCATAGGCATTCTGGTAGGCGTGGGCGTCTTCGGCTGGAAGCAGGGCATTCGCCGCGCCAACGAGAACGCGGCCATACAGCAACTGGAAGCTCTCCGAAAGATTCAGGCCGATTACGCGCTGGGCCATCGCGGCGACTACGGAACGTTTGAGCAGCTCGTCAAAGCGGGGTCGCTTGAAGACGAGCGCTTTGCCACCAACCCTCCGCAAGTGTCCGGCTATATCTACACGTTGAATGTCACGCCGGCCGGGAACGGCCAGAGGTCTTTCTACACCATCAACGCAGACCCCATGGACGGCGGCTCCGGCGTGAACCATTTCTATCTTGACCCGGATGTCAGCACCATTCGCATCAACCCCGAAAAGCCCGCGGCGGCCACAGACCCGCCGATTACCAAGTAAGCCAGGAACTCTCTAGTCAGAACCCTGTGGAGCGTAAGGATGCTATGCAAAACAGCGCGAGCGTCCTTACGTTCCTCTTTTTGTTGAATCTTCACTTCACTCCTTACGCTTCCGGCTTTCGCGCTATCATTAATTAAATTTCTTGACAAAAATATCCGGCGGGGCATAGAGTCACGGCTGTTCTTCACAGGATTGAAATTCGGCGCCTTTATAGTGGTGACGTGCGGCGCACGCGCGAGGCTTAGGCCGCTTCTCTCGTCTTCGGTGTTTCGATTGCTTGCCCTAAGAGATACATCTTTCCAGAAACCCACACTTTTTTGTCCGGGCATCACTTCGTGCGGCCACACGTCGGAGGAGAAAAGATAATGGATGATAAGGTCATTGTAACCAACCTCGCGGCTCTCAAGAGCAAGTACGGCAAAGGGGTGACGAAGATAGAGGCCGCTATCAAGCGGCTCATAGCGGCAGATAAAAAGCGCGGCATCACGACCCGCTTAATAGCTATGGATAACGCAGCCGCGATGAAGAAGCTGAAGGCCCAGCCTGTCACAAACGCGGCCGACTTCAAACAGAACAAGCAGTCCGTGGACTCAATCTTTCGCGCCCTCATGCCTGACTATCTGGTGATACTTGGAGCGAACGATATAGTGCCGCACCAGAACCTGAAGAACCCTCTCTTCAATCCGTTGAACGGCGACCAGGACGAGTTCGCTTTCGGCG
>DASVVZ010000435.1:0-8564 GCA_036389875.1 Pyrinomonadaceae bacterium | reverse complement strand
CGGCGAGCACATAAAGAAAGGCGCGACCGTCATAGACGTTGGCATCAACAGGATTTCTGATAGGGAAGCGGCGCGCGAGCTTTTCGGCGACGAAGCGGAAAAGAGGCTGGAGATAATCGAGCGGCGCGGCTCTACGCTTGTGGGCGACGTTCACCCGGCCGAGGCGGATAAAGTAGCCGGGCGGCGCACGCCTGTACCGGGCGGCGTAGGCCTACTGACCGTCGCTATGCTCATGCGCAACACGGTGGAGGCCGCGCGAAGACGAAGGGGGCTCTCCTAAAATCCTTTATGCTGCGCGTAGGCTTAACCGGCTCGATTGCTGTTGGGAAATCTCACGTCGTCGGCCTGCTTAAGGAGCTGGGCTGTCATGTGATCGACGCAGACCAGACGGCGCGCGACGTAGTAGCGCCCGGCACCGAAGGGTTAAAGAGAGTCGTGGCAGAGTTCGGCGAAGAGGTGTTGCAGGCGGATGGACAGCTCGACAGAGCCCGGCTCGGCGCAATCATCTTCGGCGACAGGGAGAAGCGCGAGCGCCTGAACCAAATCCTGCATCCACTGATTATCAGCGAGCAGGACGCAGAGATGCGAGCCTTCGAGGAGGATGACCCGCTGGGGATAGGAATCGTTGACGCCGCTTTGATGATAGAATCCGGCGGCTACAAGCGATTCGACAAGCTGGTTGTGGTACATTGTCGGCCTGAGATTCAGGTTGAAAGACTGATGCGGCGCAACCATCTCTCTCGTGCGGAGGCGGAACTGCGAATAGCCGCGCAGATGCCGCAGGAAGAGAAGATGCGCCACGCGGATTTTCTGATTGACACTTCGGAAGATTACGAGACCACCAGGGAGCGCACGGTGGAAGTCTTCCATAAGCTCAAATCTCTGAGCCGGGAACAGAATTAACAATCGCGCAGCAGTTATGAAGAGAGGGAGAAAAAAGTTCGGGCTGGCCAGATGGCGCGCGCGCGTGTGCGCCTCGGTGCTGCTCACCATCTCTTTGACGGGTGGTTGCTTCCTGGATCACGAGGTGGAGCCTTTTTACGGGCGCGTCACGGTTCCGCGAGCGCAGGAATTTCGCTGGAGCAACGGTGGTTTGCCGCAGACATTAGACCCTGCGCTGGCAGCCGCCTCGCCCGATACGGACGTGATTCGCGCCATGTTCGAAGGGTTGACCGATTACGACCCGAAGATCTTAACTCCCGTCCCGGCAGTGGCAGAGCGCTGGGAATCCACGCCGGACAATCTTGAGTGGACGTTTCATCTCAGGCGCGATGCCCGCTGGTCAAACAACGACCCCGTCACGGCGCGCGATTTCGTCAACTCATGGAAGCGCACGCTGAAGATGGGAGACACGGCCCCGCACTGGCGTCTTCTGGCAAACATACGAGGCGCTGCGCCCCCGCCCGTAATTAACGCCCAGGCTTCCGCGGACGCACAGCCGCAGGCTCCTCCCGCGCGAGCGGGCGACAAGCGGGAGAACAAGGCGGAAGCTAAGAGAGAGAAGACGCAGGAGACCGCGCAGCCCGTGCCCTTCGGCGCAGAAGCAATGGATGATTACACACTGCGCGTGCGCCTTGTTCGTCCGGATGCAAACTTTCCGGCGCTCGTCGCGCATCCAGTCTTTCGCCCGGTTCACGATACGGACGCGCAGCTGCCTTCGCCCATGCAGGCGCAGCGCGTAGTCTCAAACGGCGCATTCCAGTTCTCGCGCGCCAGCCGAGAGGGCGTGACGCTTGAGCGGGCTGGGAATTACTGGGACGCGCAAAGCGTAAGCCTCGAGCGAGTGCAGTTCGTTGCCGCGCAGAACACTGAAGCGGCACTTTCGTCCTATCGCGCCGGTGAGGTTGACGCGGTGACGAACGCTGGCTTTGAGCCTCTGGTGATTAAGCTCCTGGCGCCCTACAAGGATTTCCGACGCTCGACCTACGGCGCAATCACCTTCTACAGCATCAACACGACGCGCGCTCCCTTCGACGACGTGCGCGTGCGCGAGGCCCTTGCGATGGTGATTGACCGGGACCGCATCTGCGACGATGAGATGGGAGGCGCGACCGAGCCGGCCAGAAAATTCCTGCCCGAGACGGAGGAGCTGGCTCACGCCGCAAACAGGCTGCCCCTGCTTGAAAAGAATATCTCTCGCGCGCAGACTCTGCTGGCGGCCGCCGGTTTCCCGAAAGGTGCCGGCTTTCCAACTCTGAGGCTGCTGATTAACAGGAACGAACAGCAGCGTCAGGTGGCCGAGAGCATAGCCAACATGTGGCGCACCTCTCTGGGCATACAGGTGGAAGTCATCTCCAGGCCCTGGGATGAGTATGAGCAGGCCGTGCGCGCCGGCGATTATGATGTGGTTCGCCGAGGGTTCGTCATGCAGACGACGGATGAAGAGACCAACATGCGGCTGATGTTCGACATGAGCAGGGAAGATGCCGGAGCGGAAGCCGCAAGTGGCGCCGCGGATAAGGCAGATGCTTCCGCGACGAGCGGCAACGCGAACCAGAACACGCAGAAAGCAGATGAGAAGCGCCAGCCTGAAAAGAGCTTGTCGCTGCCCGCGCCCGTGCTGACAGAGCAACAGGCGCTCAGAGAATTGCCCGCCATCCCGATTTACTTCGCTTCGTCTTACCAGCTTGTCAAACCTTATGTTGCGGGCTTCGACGCAAATCTGCTGGACGCGCCTTCCCTCAAGCGAGTGCGAATCGAAACCGGCTGGCAGCAGCCGCAGAAAAATAGCGGCACCGTCTGGTTCCGGTAAGCTCTCGGTGGGATTTTTATACGAGAAAAAGGAAAGCAACTTACCCGGCGGTCTTGAGCATCGGTTAAGTAGCCCAGTGCTTATAGTATGCGTCTTGAAATGAGAAGCCGCCGCGTGATAAGTTGAGGCATCTCGCTCCCCCGTTCGAACAGGAAAGAAAGTCGAAGCTCTCCCGTCCAGAGGTGGTATTGGAAATGAGGAACAGATCCTCTTCGGAATCCCTCGGCCGGCGCGGATATTCGGAAAGAGCTTGCCGCCTGAGGCTCCTCATCTGAGTGAGCCTGCGGCGAAATCTATCCGTTTGTCGGTCGTGTCGAAGATTGAAAGGAATAGAGTCTTATGAAATCCCGTCAATCAAACAATTATCGCTTGGGCGCTTTGCTGCTGATGGCAGCTCTTTTGACCGCCGGATGCTCTGCGGCCGCGAAGAACGAGCCGTACTTCGGCAAGGTTCAGCCGCCCGAGGGACAGGTCTTACGCTACATCACTGGCGCAGAGCCGCAGACTCTTGACCCTCAATACATGACGGGACAGCCGGAATCACGCATCGCCGCAGCCATCTTCGACGGGCTGGTGGAATACACTGAAGAGAACATGAAGCCCAGGCCGTCGCTGGCCACAAGCTGGGACGTGAATCAGGACGGAACCGTCTGGACTTTCCACCTCCGCAATGACGCCAAGTGGACGGACGGCGCTCCCCTTAATGCGAATGACTTCGTCTACTCGTGGCGCAGAGCCGTCTCGCCCGAGTTCGCTGCGCCATACGCCAGTCTCATGTACGTGGTGAAGACGGCCGAGTCCTATAACAACAATTCTGCCTTCGTGCGCGACCCCTCTACGGGCAGGTTCGCCACCGAAGGAGATCTAGAGCGCGCCGGAAAGGACGGCCCCATTGCTTTCACAGGCGCGGAGCCAGAGAGGTTCGACAAGCCGCCCGCCTCCAATTCCGCCCAGCCTTCCACGACAGGCGAGCAAAAGAAAGAGAAGTATCTCTTTGTGCCTGCCGACGCTGATGACCGCAACAAGCTCCTTAACGGAGACCCTTCCAAGAGCAAGCCCGGAAAGCCTGAGCTGGCTCGTTTCCTGCAGGGCAAGGAGTTTGTCAACGTTACTAAAGAACACGTCGGCGTGCGCGCCATTGACGATTACACCTTTCAGGTGACGCTCGAATCGCCCACGGCCTACTTCGTAAAGCTTCTGTATCACCAGTTCTTCCGCGCAGTGCCCAGACAGGCTATAGAGAAGTGGGGCGACCAGCAATGGGTCAAGCCCGGTCGAATCGTCACCTCCGGCGCTTTCAAAGTCGAAGAGTGGAAGCCCTACGAGAAGATAGTCGTGGTTCGCAACCCCATGTTCTGGGATAACGCCAACACCAAGCTGGACAAGATAATTTTCCCGGCGACCGAACAGCTGACGACCGCCATGAACCTCTACAAGTCGGGCGAGATTGATTGCACGCAGTCGAACGAGGTTCCTCCGCCCTGGCGCAATCAGATGAAGGAGACGAAGAAGGATTACAAGTACGGCCCCTACCTTCAGATTGAGTTCCTGGCGATCAACACCAAGATTCCGCCCCTCAATGACGTTAAGGTTCGTCGCGCCTTGAGCGCCGCCGTCAACCGCCAAATCATCGCAGATCAGGCTCCGGGCCGCATGCCGCTTATGTCCTTCACTCCGCAGATGGAGGGCTATCAGAACGCAGAAGGCGACGGCTACAACCCCGACCTTGCGCGAAAGCTACTGGCCGAAGCCGGGTTCCCCCACGGCAAGGGGTTTCCTGAGATCGAGATTCTCTACAACACGGCCGAGTCCAACAAGCAGACGCAGGAGCTTATACAGGCGATGCTCAAGAAGGAATTGAACATCAAGGTCGAACTGACCAACGTCGAGTGGCGCGTCTATCTGGAGAAGACCCGCAGCACCAAGATGGAGTTCAAGGGATTCGCACGTCGCGGATGGATAGGCGATTACGTTGACCCGAACACCTTCCTGGAGTTGATGACTACCGCCTCTGCCAACAACGGCACGGGCTGGGCCGACAAGAAGTACGACGAGCTGCTGCTGGCGGCGAATGCCGAGATTAACAACGAAAAGCGTATGGCCATGCTGCGCGACGCCGAAAGCTACATGCTCAAGCAGCAGCCAATCATCCCGCTCTTCGTCGGCCCCAGCTCCTTTATGTGCAAGCCGTACGTCAGGAATCTGGTGCCTAACCTTCTGGATCAACACGACTGGCGCGGCGTCTACATAGACCACAACGTCACGGCTGAGTCTCTCGGAGTGGCCGAGCTTTCATGGAAGAGCAGGTTCTTTGGCTTCCTGAGTCGTCAGTAACTTTTCAAGCTTCAGAGGCAAAAGCTCATGCTCAAGTTCATCATTCGCCGCCTGCTGGTCATCTTTCCGATGGTGCTGCTGGTCATCACGCTGACCTGGGGATTGATACGGCTCGCGCCTGGAAACTTCTACTCGCAGCCGAAGGCGCTGCCGCCCGCGGTCGAAAAGAACATACGCGCCAAGTACGGCCTGGATAAGCCTTGGTACGTGCAGTACGGCAAGACCATGTGGCAAATCATAGGGGGCGACTTCGGCTTCTCGCGCCAGTACCCTGAACAGACGGTCAACGAAATACTTGCTCGCTCTCTTCCCGTCTCTGCGACCATAGGGCTTGCCGCTTATCTGATAGCGCTCGTGACGGGCCTCTTCTTCGGCACCATCGCGGCCCTCAAACAGAACTCCGCGCTCGACTACAGCTCGATGGCTGCGGCGATGCTCGGCATCAGCGTCCCGAATTTCGTCCTGGGGCCGATACTCGTGCTGGTCTTTGCGCTGACACTTTACTGGCTGCCGGCCGCCCGCTGGGACTGGCTGGTGGAGTTCGGGCCTTTCCCCTGGCTCAAGTACGTGCTGTGGGCCGTCTTCATCTTTCTTGTGCTCGGTGTGCTGGTCTTCTCTATCTACAGCTTCATGGCCCGTCGCGGCAGCCCGGATCGAATGGTTGAAGACAGGTCTGAAGAAGTCTCGAGCTGGATTCCTACAATCCTGGGCTTCGTCCTTGGGCTGGGCATACTGGGCGGCTTAGGCTTTCTCTTCGTCAGGGGAGCGGACGGCGGCCAGACGGGAGTTGCGCTTCCTATCATAGCGCTCGTCCTCGTCATCATCGCCGTCATCGTGGGGCTCTGGTTCGCCCGTCGCTCTCATTCGGTGGCGCTTGAGTCTTTAATCTACGGGGTCGTGGCCGCAGCCGTACCTCTACTGCTCGCTCTACTGGTTAGAATGCTGAGCGGGCTTTTCCAGTTGACTGCACAGATTGGCCCCTTCGGCATCCCACGCCTTCGCTACCTACTTATGCCCGCGATTACGCTGGCCGCGGTCTACATGGCCTACATTGCTCGTCTGACTCGCGCGGGCATGCTTGAGGTTTTGAGGAAAGACTACATTCGCACGGCCAGGGCCAAGGGCCTGAAGGAACGCGACGTGATTATTCGTCACGCCATGAGGGGCGGCATCCTGCCCGTAGTGAGCTACACGGGGCCTGCGCTTGCTTTTCTGGTTGGCGGGACGGTGGTGGTCGAGCGCATCTTTGCATTGCCGGGCCTTGGCAACTATCTGATTAACGCCGCGCTCAACCGCGACGAGCCTCTGCTCTTAGGCATCACGGCCTTCATCTCTACCATCATCCTGCTTTTCAACCTGCTTGTGGACATAGCGTACGCGTACATAGACCCGCGTATCAGGTACAGTTAAGGGAGGCTCGTATTCTATGGCGCGAACCAATGAGACAGAAAGAATCCCTTCGGCGGACGCTAACGAGCCCGTGCAGGAGGCTACGCACATGGCTCCGCCCGGCGTGGCCGCCCGCCAGAAAATGATTAACGAGCCGGAAGCAATGGCGGCAGACCAGCTTTACGGCACAGCGCCTCCAGACAACCGTCTGGGGCCGGAGACAGCCGGATTCGTAGAAGGCACAAGTTTGTGGCGGGACGCCTGGCGGCGCTTGAAGAAGAACAAGCTCGCCGTCATGGGCGGCATCGTGGTCATCTTCGTCATACTTGCCTCACTGATCGGGCCCATCATCCTGCAAACCATCACCGGCTACACCTATGCCAGCATCCCCAGCGAGAGAGCGCTGGTGCGTGCCATGCCTCCAAGCTGGCAGCATCCTATGGGCACAGACCCGCAGGGACGAGACATACTGGCTCGCGTGCTCGTGGGCGGCCGCATCTCCCTGATGGTGGCGCTCGTGGCGACGGCCGTCTCGCTCATGATAGGCGTCAGCTACGGCGCGATTTCCGGATACTTCGGCGGCAAGATCGATAATTACATGATGAGGTTCGTTGACCTCATCTACGCAGTGCCCTACATGATTATCGTGATAGTGCTCTTGGCGCTCTTTGAGAAGAGCCTCTTCCTGCTGTTCGCGGCGCTCGGCGCAGTCTCATGGCTGACGATGGCGCGCATAGTCCGCGGGCAGGTGCTCTCCCTGAAGAATCAGGAGTTCATAGAGGCCGCGCGCTCCATTGGCGTGCCTACCTGGAAGATTATCTTCCGTCACCTTGTGCCGAACGCTTTGGGGCCCGTGATTGTTTACGCGACGCTGACCGTGCCTTCGGTAATCTTGCAGGAAGCCTTCCTGAGTTTTCTTGGCCTCGGCGTGCAGGCGCCGCTCTCATCATGGGGCACGCTTGCCTCCGAAGGCGCGGACAACATAGCCATCTATCCCTGGATGATTATCTTTCCGGGCGTGACCATGGCGCTGACTCTTTTTAGTCTTAACTTCGTCGGAGACGGACTGCGCGACGCTCTAGACCCGCACATGAGAAAGGTGTGACGATTTTGGATTTTGGATTAACGATTGCCGGATTGAAATGCCGGTTTATCCTGAGCAGCTTCAATCCGTCTCGTTAATCCAAGATCCAAAATTCAAAATCCAAAATATGAATGACGGGAACATTCTGGAAGTCAGAGACCTGAAGACCTACTTCTATACGGAGGACGGGACGGTCAAGGCTGTCGATGGAATCAGCTTTGACCTGAAGCGCGGCGAGACGCTTGGCATAGTGGGCGAATCCGGCTCTGGAAAATCGGTCACCAATCTTTCGATAATACGGTTGATTCCCGATCCGCCGGGCAGGATTGTGTCGGGCGAAATTCTCTTCGACGGCCAGGACGTGATGGCGCTCCCTGCGGACGAGGTCAGGAAGATTCGCGGCAAGCGAATCAGCATGATCTTTCAAGATCCCATGACCTCGCTCAATCCCTTCATGCGCATCTCCAAGCAGTTGATGGAGCTGACGCGACTGCATCTCGGCTACAACAAGAGCCAGGCCTACGAGCACGCCATAAAGATGCTTGAGACGGTGGGCATACCCGACGCGCGCTCGCGCGTGGACAGTTATCCGCACGAGTTTTCGGGCGGCATGCGCCAGAGAGTGATGATCGCAATGGCGCTTTCATGCGAGCCGGAGCTTTTGATTGCCGACGAGCCTACGACGGCTCTGGACGTGACGATTCAGGCGCAGATTCTTGAGCTTATCAAGAAGCTCAAGCAGGAGACGGGCACGAGCGTCATTCTCATCACGCATGATCTCGGCGTGGTCGCAGGCATGACAGACCACATCATAGTCATGTACGCCGGAAAGGTTTTTGAGCAGGCTCCCACGAATGAGCTGTTTCAATGTCCCGGCAACCCTTACACGAAGGGCTTGCTGCGTTCGGTTCCGGATCCGACCTCAGAGCAGGGCGCGCTCTACCAGATTCCGGGCCTGCCGCCGGACGTGGCGCACCTGCCGCCGGGCTGCCCGTTCGCGGCCCG
>DASVVZ010000434.1:0-4413 GCA_036389875.1 Pyrinomonadaceae bacterium | reverse complement strand
CGGCTCGTGCGGGACAGCGCCGATGCTTCAGCTGGGGTTCGATTATCACGAGAACCTGACGGAAGCGATGGTCGACGAGCTTCTGGATAGATGCCAGAGCGGCGAATACCAGCCGCAGGTCGGCGTGAAGACTTCGGCCTGAAGATTTGACGACGAGATTTCGACGAAGAATCGCTTCCTTTTTCAGGATCGGCGATTCCAAACTTGCCCTATGTTTATCGGTGCCATCGGTTGCGAGCCGCTCCAGTTGCGGCGTGTAAATTTAGAGAACTCGCATCGGCTTGACGTATATCGCGCCAACGGCGGCTACGAGGCTTTGAAGAAAGTTCTCGACGGCATGTCGCCGGACGACGTGATTAACGAAGTCAAGAAGTCCGCACTGCGTGGACGAGGCGGCGCAGGGTTCCCGACCGGCATGAAGTGGAGCTTCGTGCCGAAAGATAACCCTAAGCCGAAGTACGTCGTCTGCAACGCGGACGAGTCAGAGCCCGGCACCTTCAAGGATCGCTTCCTCATGGAGCGCGACCCGCACATGCTGATTGAAGGCATGTTGATAGCCGCTTACGCTCTCGGCTCGCAGACCTGCTACATATACACGCGCGGCGAGTACCGCTACCTGATTGAAATTGTGGACGAGGCGATTCGTGAGGCGCGCGAGGCCGGACTAGTCGGAGAGAAAATCCTCGGTACGGATTTCACCTGCCGGGTCTACACGCACACGGGCGCGGGCGCCTACATCTGCGGCGAAGAGACGGCGCTGCTGAATTCGCTGGAAGGTCTTCGCGGCCATCCGCGCATGAAGCCTCCCTTCCCTGCCGTCGCCGGTCTCTACGGCGCGCCCACCGTCGTCAACAACGTCGAGACGCTGACGGCCGTGCCCGACATCATCAGGATGGGCGGCGAGGCGTATCAGAAACTGGGCACGGAAAAGAGCGGCGGCACAAAGCTCTGGTCTGTGTCGGGCCATGTGAATCGCCCGGGCGTGTACGAGCTTCCGATGGGCTATGCCCACATGGAGAAGTTCATCATGGAAGACTGCCAGGGGATGCTCGGCGGAAAGAAGTTGAAGGCGGTGATTCCCGGCGGCTCAAGCGTCTACATCATGCCCGCTGCGGACATTCTCGGCAAAGACGTGCGCATGGATTATGAAGGACTGGTGGCCGCGGGCTCCATGGTCGGCTCCGGCGGCTTCATCGTCATGGACGAGACCGTGGATGTCTTTGAATCAACGAAGAACCTGATTGAGTTTTACAAGCACGAGTCCTGCGGCTGGTGCACGCCGTGCAGGGAAGGCACGGACTGGCTCGTCAAGGTCTTCAAACGCATAGCGTCCGGCGAGGGCCGCCCCGAAGATGCACAACTGTTGTTAGATATTTGCGACAACATAGAGGGAAAATCCTTCTGCCCTCTGGGCGACGCCGCCGCCTGGCCGATTCAATCGGCGATTAAGAAGTTTCCGGAAGATTTCAGGCGCCATCTGGCACGCATGACCGAGCCGGAAGGCGCAGCAGTTTAACAGAAACGCTTTTATGTCTACAGAATTAGTAAAAGTCACGATTAACAGCCAGGAGTTCCAGGTGGCTAAGGGCGCGCGGCTGATCGATGTCTGCCGCGAGAAGGGCTTTAACATTCCCTCCTTCTGCTATTACGCAGACCTCGCGCTTCAGGCATCCTGCCGCATGTGTCTTGTGCGTATAGAGAAGATGCCTAAGCTTCAGACCTCCTGTACTATCACCTGCACGGACGGGATGATTGTCACCACCGAAAGCGAGGAGATCGAGAAGGCACAGCGAGCGATGGTAGAGTTCCTGCTCGCCAACCACCCGCTCGATTGTCCCGTCTGCGACCGTGGCGGCGAGTGCGAGTTGCAGGAGATGGCCTTCGACTGGGGCAACCTCGAAGAGCGCTTTACCGAAAGAAAGAATTACCACCCTGAAAAATATCTCTCGCCGGTTGTGGCCAACGACCCGCAGCGCTGCATTCTGTGCAAGCGATGCACGCGCGTCTGCGACGAATGGATGGGCGAGGACGCGATTGAGGCCGGAGGGCGTGGGGCGCACACCGTCATAGGCACTTACGGCGGCTGGCTCAACTGCTCGCAGTGCGGCAACTGCATAGAGGTCTGTCCGACGGGCACGCTGCTCGACGCGACCTATCGCAATCAGGCTAGGCCGTGGGAACTGGAGCAGAAGGTCTCCACCTGCACGTTCTGCTCGGACGGCTGCGAGGTATCGCTCGGCTCGCGCGGCGGCGAACTGATGCGTGTGGTTGCGCGCGACCGCTACGTCAACGGCCACAACGGAGAGTTCCTCTGCATCAAGGGGCGATTTGCGCATCCCTTCGTCAATCACGAAGAGCGGCTGCGAACGCCCATGATTCGTTATCGAAAGGGCGGAAAGCTCGTCCCGGCTACCTGGGACGACGCGATTCAACTTATCGTGTCGAAGCTCCGGGCCGTCCGGGAAGCTCACGGCCCGTCCAGCATAGGCGTTGTGGGAAGCCCTCGCCTTTCCAACGAATCTAACTATGCCCTGTTGAGATTCGCTCGTGAAGTCGTCGGCACGGATAACTACACCGCGACCGAAGCCTTCTCGCTCGCCCCCTTCTTCAAAAATTTGAGTGGGCAGCTAGCCACCACTAAAGACATCCGGTACGCGAAGACGATTCTACTGATTGGCGGCGAGCCTGAAGAGTTGCAGCCACTGACGGGCAAGCAGATTCGACAGGCCGTCAGGAACGGCGGCGCACAGCTTCTAATCGTCAACAGCCGGGAGATTCGCCTGAAGCAGAATGCCGCCAGGTTCCTACACATACGACCCGGCGCGGAAGACGCTGCCGTGCTGGCCATCACAGACCAGGCGCAGAACGCTCTGGCCGCGCGCAAGCTCGGCGTCGAAGAGATGGACTTGATTGAGCTGCGGCGCGGGCTCACGGGCACGGAAGGCGACCTGGTGGTAATGTTCGGCGGCGAGTTGAGCGCGGACGCGCAAGCAGCGCTGGCTCAATGGGCGCATACCTTCGGCAGAGAGTCGCGCCGGGTGCTGCTGCATCCACTGCCGCTCTATAACAACAGCGTAGGCGTGCATGACGTGGGGCTGATGGACGGCCCTATAACGGCGGCCGGGATGCTGGATGGGGCCGGAGAAGCGATTCGCGCCATGTACTTGGCGGGCAGCTTTCTCCCCGAACAGCTAAGCGGTCGCGAAGAAGCGCTCTCGCGTCTGGACTTTCTGGTAGTGCAGGAGCTTTTCGAGACTGAGACGACTCGCTTCGCAGACGTTGTGCTTCCGGCCGCTTCCGCTTACGAGTCGGACGGAACGTTTACAAACAACTGCGGCTTTGTGCAGCGCTTGCGCCAGAGCATCCCGCCCGTCCACCAATCCAAACAGGATTGGATGATAACGGCGCAACTGGCCCAGTCTATGGGCACGGACTTCGGCTGGCAGATGTCCGCCAGCGCCGTCTTCAAGGAGATGGCGGAGCGTGTTCCCGCTTACGCGGGCCTGCGCTATCCGCTCCTGAAGGACGAGACGAAGCCTGTTCAGGCCAAGCACGCGATTGCGGAGAAGCTAGACCTGTCGGAGGGGCTTGAGCGCTTGCGAACGAGCGTCGAGGCCATGAGCGAGACAGCCGAAAAGATTATGGGGACGCCGCCCGTCGGGCACGAGCTATTTAAGCTGGGCACGCTGACAAGCAAGACGCCGCAGTTTCACCTGCTCGCGGCCGGAAATCCCGAGCCGCCCAGCGTACTGATTTCGCCCCTGTATCAGATTACTGTTGACCCGGGCTTGCAGCGCCGCACCGAAGCGGTCGCCGGAGACTGAGACATTAATCCCAATTTGTAATCATGGAAACTATCAGGCAGGTAGTCTTGCAGCTGACGGCCATCACCGTGGCCTTTACGGTCGTGCTGATGATTGTGGCATACACGGTTCTGGCAGAGCGCCGCGTGCTGGGATTTATTCAGGGACGGCTGGGGCCCAATCGCGTCGGCCCCTTCGGTCTGATGCAGCCCTTCGCGGACCTTCTCAAATTCATCCTCAAGGAAGAGATTGTCCCGGATAAGTCTACTAAGTTCGTCTACTTCCTGGCGCCCATGATTGCGATTATCACGGCGCTGATGCCGATGATCGTCTACCCGTTCGGGCCCGCGATTAACCTGCCGTTCATTGGCAACATCACCCTCGTCATAGCGCGCTTCGACGTGGCGCTCCTCTACGTCTTGGGCATCACCAGCGTAGGCGTCTACGGCATAGCGCTGGCCGGTTGGGCTTCAAACAGCAAATACAGCCTGATGGGCGGCCTGCGCTCCGCGGCGCAGCTCATCTCTTATGAATTGAGCCTGGGACTCTCGCTCATCGGCGTGATTCTCGTTTCCGGCACGCTCGACCTCTACAGCATAGTGGAGCAGCA
>DASVVZ010000433.1:0-1964 GCA_036389875.1 Pyrinomonadaceae bacterium | reverse complement strand
ATGAGCGGCGAAGACCGCGGCGACCTGCTTTCCATGCTCATCATGGCGCAGGACGAAGAGGAAGACGGCCGTGGCATGAGCGACGAGCAGTTGCGCGACGAGGCCATGACAATCTTTCTCGCGGGGCACGAGACGACCGCGAACGCCCTCACATGGACATGGTATCTGCTGTCTGAGCACCCGGAAGTGGAAGCGAAGCTTCATGCGGAAGTCGATGCTGTGCTCGGGAAGAGGCCGCCCGGGGTGGAAGACATGGGCAACCTTCGTTATACGGAGATGGTGCTGACGGAATCCATGAGGCTCTACCCGCCCGCGTGGATACTTGGCCGTCGCGCGCTGAAGGATTATCAGGCCGGAGGGTTTCACATACCCGCCGGCTCCATAGTTGTCCTGAGCCCGTACGTGATGCACCGCGACGAGCGCTATTTCCCGGAGCCTGCGAGCTTCGACCCGGAGCGATGGACGCCCGAAGCCAGAGCAGCGCGCCCGCAGTTCTCCTACTTTCCATTCGGCGGCGGCCCGCGTCGCTGCATAGGCGAAGGCTTCGCCTGGATGGAGGGAGTGCTGGTCATAGCCGCCCTGGCCAGTCGCTGGCGAATGAGGCTCGTTCCCGGCCACACGGTAGCGACGCAGCCTATGGTCACGCTCAGGCCCAAACACGGAATGCGTATGACGCTCGAACGGCGAAAGGATTAGAAGAGACAAACACTAGACGGCACGAAAGAGATGCTTTCTCTTCGTGCCGTCTAGCGCGGTTTACTGCCTTCGCTTGATTACCTCATCCCTGCTTTTGAGACGGGGCCTTGCCCTGCGCCCAGCGCTCAAGGAGCCTGCGGCGATTCTCAAGCTTTCTTTCCACGTCAGGGATTCTCATCACCAGTCGCTCCAGATTCAAGAGATAGTCGGGCTCGCCTATGGCCTCCCTGACTTCGTTTATGAAGGGCTGAAGTTTGGCGAAGACGACCACGTGCTCCGTGTTGCCTTCCAGAAAGAGCTTCTCGTCTATGCCGCCGTTGTTGACGAAGGAGGCGGCCACGTCCCAGTGCGAGACGACCATACGGTAAAAGGCGCTCTCACGCTCGCCGCTCAGCATCAGGCGGACTATGTCTTTGCCGCTCTCAGGGGCGAACTCCGTGAAGAACCAGGAGCGCGCCTCGCGCATGCGCGCCTCGCTCCTCATCTCGTAAAGCTTCAGGATGGCCATTACGTCCAAGGGTCTTGTCTCCATGAGCATTCATCCTCTCGGCGCAGAGTCTATCTTGTCAGGACGAAGGTCGAGTCCGCGACCTTAAGCCGTGCGAAAGCCGCCTGCGTCTCTCTCTTAATCAAAGCGCGGCACAGGCTCAGGTTATAAGCCGCGTCATCGAAGCCGCCGCCGGCTTCCCTGAGGGCAATCTCAAATTCGCGCTCCGCATCAGTGACTCGCCCCGAGAGCGCCAGCATCACTCCCAGGTTGTTGTGTCCGGCAGGAAACCTCTCCTTCGAGCGCGTGATGGCTTCTCTGAAAAGATTCGCCGCCCTTTCATAATCTCCCTCGCGCCCGGCCAGGATGGCTAAGCGGTATTGGGCCACGGCCAGGCCCTCTTCCGCGTAGCCGCCTTCCGAAGCGGCCAGGGTTCGGCTGTAGGCGTCTCTTGCTTCCCGTAGTTTGCCCGACACTTCGAGCGCGACCCCTAGAGCATAGAGCGCCTTAGGGTAATTGCCCCCGCGCGCCTCGACCGCTCGTCTGTAGAAGGCTATGGCATCAGCTGTTCGGCCAAGCTCGAAATAGCAGACGCCCGTGTTGTAGAGCGACTGCGCGTAACTTGCGGTGCGTCCTTCGGGGACTCTCCCGTATTCTTTGATGGCCGCTTCGTACTGCCCACGCTCGTACTGTGCGTTGCCGCGTTTGATAATCTGGTCAACACCCGTCTGGGCCAGCCCTATGACGCTTGAGAACAGAAGCAACAGGCACCCGGCCGTTA
>DASVVZ010000432.1:0-1794 GCA_036389875.1 Pyrinomonadaceae bacterium | reverse complement strand
CCTTTATGCCAGCTATTCGTCATCCAACCATCCCAGCCGCCTCCCGGCGTTATCTGGTAGTTGGTATAGAGCCTGCCTTTGTAGTCAACGCCCCAAATCTGTGCGCCGTTTTTGCCGATTAGTTGTGAAGACGCCAGTTTGTTTAAGACAGGCGCGTTCTGCCAGGACATAAAAGGTTCTCCTTTTTCGCACCGCATGCGAAGTGAATTCAAGAGTGTAGATTGTTAGCGAGGAGTGCGCTTCGAGTGAAACTGCTACCAGCTTGATATGAACTAAAGACAGACCTTGGGATGTCGGGCTTATCGCGAGATGTAAAGATTACCCTGGAGAGACCGCGACGGATAATACATGCAGACGAGCCGGACGGTCAATTTTAATTTTCCGACGCACGGCTAATACGGGTGCATTGTGTTGGTATGGACGACTAACGGAAAGCGTTAAGCTATAATACGTGTAAAAGGACTAGAGACTGTCGAGTCTGAATTGAGGATTTATGGATGAAGTAGTTGTAATCGGCGGCGGGCTGGCCGGTGTGGAAGCTGCATGGCAGGCGGCCGAGGCGGGCGCGCGCGTTCGCCTTTACGAGATGCGTCCGGTGAAGCAGACGCCCGCGCACCGCACAGACAGGCTGGCGGAGATTGTCTGCTCCAATTCGCTCAAGTCGGATGAGGTGGGGACTGCGCCCTATCTTCTGAAGGAGGAGCTCAGACGCGGCGCGTCTCTGGTGATGGAGGCCGCGAGGGTAACCCGCGTTCCGGCCGGGGCGGCGCTGGCGGTTGACCGCCACAGGTTCGCCGCATTTATCACCGAGCGCATAGAGGCTCACCCGCGCATAGAGGTTGTGCGTGAAGAGGCTACACGGGTGAGCGCGGACGAGATTACAATCATCTGCGCCGGGCCTCTCTGCTCCGACGCGCTGGCCGAAGAGATTGCGCGGCTCACGGGCAACGACCAACTATACTTTTACGACGCGATTGCGCCGATTGTCTCGGCGGACACGGTTGACACGAGCGTGGCTTTTCGCGCCGCGCGCTACAATAAGGGCGGCGACGATTATCTCAACTGCCCCTTCAACAATGACGAGTACCAGCGCTTTTATGAAGCACTGGTGGAAGCAAAGAGCGTCCCGCTTCATCGCTTCGAGGAGACAAGGTGGTTCGAAGCCTGCCTGCCGATTGAAGAGATAGCGCGGCGCGGGCGCGATACGCTCCGCTTCGGCCCCATGAAGCCGGTCGGCCTCATAGACCCGCGCGACGGGCGAGAGCCTTACGCGGCTGTGCAGCTTCGGCAGGAGAATTTGATGGCGGACGCCTACAACCTCGTGGGCTTTCAGAATCATCTACGTTTTGGCGAGCAACAGAGAGTCCTGCGGCTGATTCCCGGACTTGAGAACGCAGAATTCTTGCAGTTCGGACAGATTCATCGTAATACTTACATCTGCGCCCCGCGCGTGTTAGCGGCCACCATGCAGGTGCGACAAAACCCGCGCACCTTTTTCGCTGGCCAGATAAGCGGAGTGGAAGGCTACGTCGAATCCGTGGCGACCGGCTGGCTGGCAGGGATAAACGCGGCGCATCTCGCGGCAGGCGAGGCTCTGATAGAGGCTCCGTCGAAGAGCGCAGTGGGGGCGCTGGCTCGCTACGTCTCAAGCGCCGAGACGAAAAATTATCAACCCGTAAACATTACCTTCGCGCTGCTTGAGCCGCTTGCCGAGGATGAGCGCCGCCGCTTCCGCCGCAAGCGCGAGCGCCACCAGCGACAGGTAGAGCTGGCATTGAAAGAGTGGGATACTTG
>DASVVZ010000431.1:0-3755 GCA_036389875.1 Pyrinomonadaceae bacterium | reverse complement strand
CCGTTTAAGAGATTCATGAACTCGTAGCCGGTCGTCCCGTAAATAGGCCAGTCGGCCCTGAGCAGCTCGTCGTGGCCCAGAATCTTTTCGACCACCACGTAGAAGTGCTTATCTTTTCGCCCCGCCCCGCCCGAAAGGCTTGTAGCAGCGTCGCCGTCTGCGGAAGCCGCGCGAGACTTCTTCAGCAGGGCGGCGCAGGTGCGCTGCAAGTCGTGCAGATATTTCTCCGGGTCCAGCAGGCCGTCGACGTGGTCTATCCTGAGGCCCGTGATGCACCCCTTCTTGAGCAGCCGGAAGATGATTTCATGTACGGCAGTGAAGACGGGACGCTCTTCTACGCGAACGGCTGCCAGCTCGTTGATGTCGAAGAAGCGGCGGTAGTTAATCTCGTCGGCCGCGACACGCCAGTAAGAGAGGCGATAAGACTGTTCGGAGAGAAGCTGTTCCAGCAGGTCGAAGCTGCGCGGGTCGTCGCGCCTGCCGTTCAATTCCATGAGCGCCTGATGAACGGAATGTCGCACCTGCTGGCTGCTCTTGACCAGATTCGACAGGCGGCGCTTGATGACCAGATTCTCCCTGCGCCTCTCGCGTATGCGCGCAGGGTCTTTCTCCGTGCGCGGCGGCAGGTGAGAGAGCGCCGTCATGATGCTCTCAAGCTCAAGCACGTCCGCGTGCGAATCACTGAGCGCTTTCTTCAGTTCGGCCAGCGCAAGCTGCAGTATGCGCGTAATGGAGCGCGGCGCAAGCGGCAGGCTCGTCTCGTAGTAATTGGCAAAGAACGCACCGCCGCGATAGCTCACCCTGATCTCCTGATTCTCAAGCACGCGCCCGTACTGGTCGCCGAGCGTGGGCAGCAGGACTTTGTTTGCGAAGCTCTCTTTAGGCGGGTGCCAGTCTATGTCGAAGAAGCGCGAGTAAGGCGAGCCGGGGCCGTTCTCAAGCACGTCCTGCCACCAGCGATTGCGCGAGCTGGCTATGCACATGTGGTTGGGCACCACGTCCATCAGGATGCCCATGCCCCGCTCGCGCAGCTCGCG
This sequence comes from Pyrinomonadaceae bacterium, assembly GCA_036389875.1. Lineage (GTDB taxonomy): Bacteria > Acidobacteriota > Blastocatellia > Pyrinomonadales > Pyrinomonadaceae > JACVRN01. The sequence goes on along the minus strand of DASVVZ010000431.1, from coordinate 2,718 downwards.
CGCCAGCGCGACGAACTCATCCTCAGTCCCGAGCTCCGGGTTAATCTTCGTGTGGTCTATAACGTCATAGCCGTGTACGCTTCCGGGCCGCGCCATCAGGATAGGAGACGAATAGATGTCGCTTATGCCAAGCTCGGCGTAGTAGTCCAGAAGCGCCCGCGCGTCCGCAAAGGGAAACCGGCTATTGAATTGGAGCCTGTAGGTTGAGACAGGAATACGAGCCTGCATGATGAGCTAAACTATCAAACTGTCCGCCTGTATCAGCGCTCTAAGGACAGGTCTTCATTCACCTTTTTTTGAAAAATTTAAGGGCTGCCGATTTCCGCTCGCGGCGCGTTCCCGATAACTTTCAGGCGCGCGGCGTGCGGGCAGCAACCCGACCATCGTAAACGATTAAACTACAGGTAAACTGTGCTTGAAATATTACTGTATTAACCCGAGATCCTGCAAAAGAGGCGCTTCAGGCGCTCTTCGTAGCAGCAAGCAGAGCGCGGCGATTGCCGTCACCCGCCTGCGAGCTTCGCCGGCCCTGCTGCGCGGCTGTAGAATCCCACCTGCTTTCGTAGTCGCTCCTCACGCTGCATTCTGGACAGCGCTCTATCATCTGGCCCTTTTCGGCAATCTTAAGTCTGATTCCGCAGTAAAGACATCTCATTGTCCACCTCTTAAATAGAGAGATGCGCCCGGGGAAGCCTTTTTCGCACGCGCGGGCGAACCACTTTTAGACAGGGGAAATTTGCCGGAGTTTAAGGCCGGATGGGGGGCCGGGTCTGTACGATAACGGACTCTTTTAGGTACGTCTTCGTACAGACGATTTTTATAGATTTGATAGAATCCGTCATCGCTTAAAAACGAAGAGCGTCAGCCTTCCCCCCTCTGGCATCTGCGAAAACCTCAACGCCCCTAAAAATCAGGAAATGGCTTTATGACGAAGTTAAAGAATCTGGGTGTCTATACCTTACCGGACGGGAAAGAACTGATAGCGGAAATCGAGCCGGGTTTGGGTTACAGGCTCTATCCGACACAGCTCTGGCATCAGTACAGAAGCTCTGAATACCTTGTCACGCGCGAGGGGCGGCTCCTCATCAAAGGCAAGCCGAGCAACCTCTCCGTAGAGCATCTGATTGACACGGGCCGCCGCGCCCAATACCCGAAGAGCAGCAAGCTGCTTTAGGATTGACTCAGTTGTTCATAGACTAAATGAATCAATCCCTACTGTGCTATTCTGTGGCCGCTTCGGAGAGGAAAGCTGGAAGTGGCCGAGAGCGCTTATCGGGCGGGTCTTAAAGAGACAATCCCAACTCAAATAGGATTTGAAGAGAAGAGCGGGCGTTTCCACGTCTATGCGTGGGTCGTGCTGGGCTTCAACCTGCTGGTCATACTGTGGGGAGCTTACGTGCGCGCAAGCGGCTCCGGCGCAGGCTGCGGCAGCCACTGGCCGCTCTGCAACGGCGAGGTCGTGCCTCGCGCACGCGCCGCAGAGACCCTCATAGAGCTGACGCATCGAACTACGAGCGGGCTGGCGCTTCTACTTGTCTTCGGTCTAGCCGTCTGGGCGTTCCGCAGCTTCCCGCGCAAGCATCCTGCAAGGCACGGGGCCGTCCTGTCCGTCTTCTTCATCATCACGGAAGCTTTGATTGGAGCGGGGCTGGTCTTGTTCGGCTTCGTAGCGGACAACGATTCCATAGGGCGCGCCGCTTATCTATCCATACATCTTGTAAACACCTTTCTGCTGCTGGCGGCGCTGGCTCTGACGGCATGGTGGGCTTCCGGCGGAGGCGCTTTGCGAATACGAGAGCGGGGAGCGCTCTCGCTCATTCTAGGGGCAGGGTTGCTGGGGACGCTGTTGCTGGGCGTGAGCGGAGCAGTCACGGCGCTGGGCGACACTCTTTTTCCGGGCGGCTCGCTGGCAAGCGGGCTCAGGGATGATTTCTCGCCGACTGCCCACATACTGATACGGCTGAGAGTGCTGCACCCGACGATTGCCGTGCTCGTGAGCGCGCTTCTGATTTACGCCGCCCGCTTTGCCGCAGCGAAAAGGCCCGGGCGCACGACGAAGCGGCTTGCGTGGACGCTCGCCTTAATGGTGCTCGTAGAGCTTTGCGCCGGGCTGGTTAATCTAATTCTGCTGGCCCCTATCCCTATGCAGATAGTCCACCTGCTCCTGGCAGACCTGCTCTGGATTTCACTCGTGCTGCTGATTGCGGCAGCGCTCGCAGATGGGCCCGTCTTAAGCTCCGCCGGTAATCAAGACTGAGAGCAGCATAAGCCCCGCCAGCAACGGGCCGTGAATCAAAATCCCCAGGGGAAACATCCACGCCACGGCCTTTTTGCTCATCCAACTTTCAGACACGGCGCGTCTCAGCAGATAAAGCGAGAACGGCAGATTTATCAGTAGCGCCGTCACGAGCCCCGGCGTATATCCGCCAAGAAAGATTGCCATCAGAGAGTGCGCGAAGACATTAATCAGCATCACTACCTGAAGGCAGACGAGCAGGTATTCGGCCCACCTTCGGCCCGGCCGGACGAGCACAACCAGGTACGGGATGACGGTGATGATAACGAGGGCTGTGAGAAATTGCCTGTACGTGACGGGCGGGACAATTTGGCGCAAGCCTCCCGGCACGGAAGCGTTTCGCTTCTCTATGAAGGCGGGCATCGTCAGGGCCTCTTCAAGATTATGTAAGGTGAGAAAGAGAGGCACCAGCCAGAGCACCA
>DASVVZ010000430.1:0-6617 GCA_036389875.1 Pyrinomonadaceae bacterium | reverse complement strand
CGGATGTGCGCGACGGCCTCAAGCCAGTGCACCGTCGCGTGCTCTGGGCCATGAGCGAGCTCGGAAATCAATATAACAAATCTTACAAGAAGAGCGCGCGTGTGGTGGGCGACGTGATAGGTAAATATCACCCGCACGGCGACACGGCGGTTTACGACACAATCGTACGCATGGCGCAGGATTTCAACATGCGCTATCCGCTCGTTGACGGCCAGGGTAACTTCGGCTCGATAGACGGCGACGCGGCGGCCGCCATGCGCTACACGGAAGTCCGCATGGCTAAAATCGCCTCGGAAGTCCTGGCGGACATCGAGAAGGAGACCGTAGATTTCAACCCCAACTACGACGAGTCCCTCTCGGAGCCGACGGTTCTGCCGACGCGCATTCCTAACCTGCTAATCAATGGGTCTGACGGCATAGCCGTCGGCATGGCCACCAAGATTCCGCCGCACAACCTGACCGAAGTCGTAGATGCGACGATCGCACTTCTTCGCAAGCCCGACATCAAGATTCAGGAGCTGATGAAGATAGTCACCGGGCCGGACTTTCCGACCGGCGGCTTTATCTACGGGGGCGAGGAACTTAAGCGCTCGTACGCCACTGGCCGCGGCGTCATACAGATGCGCGCGCGCGCAGGCATAGACCGCATAGGGCGCGGGACGCAGGAGCGCGACGCCATTGTCATCACAGAGATTCCTTTTCAGGTCAACAAGGCTCGCTTGATTGAGCGTATAGCCGAGCTGATCAACGAGAAAAAGCTGGACGGCATATCGGACCTGAGGGATGAATCCGACCGCGAAGGCATGCGCATCGTTGTCGAACTCAAGCGCGACGCAGTGCCGCAGGTGGTGCTCAACAAGCTCTACAAGCTGACGCCCATGCAGTCCTCTTTCGGCGTCATCAATCTGGCGATTCTCAACGGGCAGCCGCGCGTCCTGAATTTGAAAGAGATGCTCGAAGCCTTCGTTGACTTCCGCCGCGAAGTGGTTCGTCGCCGAACGGAATATGAACTGAGGAAGGCACGCGCCCGCGCGCACATCCTGGAAGGCTTGAACAAAGCCCTGGATGCTCTGGACTTCATCATCGCGCTTATACGAAACGCGCGCTCCGTGGAAGATGCCAAGCAGTGGCTCACGGGTCAGGTAAAGACCATGACCGAGATAAAATCGTGGAAAGGAGCGACCGGCGATTTAACGGTGGCGGGCTTCGTCACAAAGCTTCAGAAGGCGATTACAAAACTCGACTTCTCGGACGCGCAGGCTCAGGCCATTCTGGACTTGCAACTGCGCCGCCTCTCGGCCCTTGAGCGCCAGAAGATTCTTGACGAGTACAGGGGCATCATTCAGCTCATAGCCGAGCTGGAGGAGATCCTGGCCAACGAGAGCAGCCTGCGACGCGTCATTATCAAGGAGCTTGAGGAAGTCCGAAAGGAGTTCGGCGACAAGCGCCGCACGGAGATAGTCGAGGAAGGTGTGGAGCTTTCCATCGAAGACCTCATTGCGGATGAAGATGTAGCCATCACAGTCACCAATAGCGGCTACATCAAGCGCACGCCTGTCACAACTTATCAGCGTCAGGGACGAGGGGGAAAGGGGCGCTTCGGCGCTTCCACGGGTAAGAACGGCGATTTCGTAGAACACCTTTTCATCGCCTCGACGCATGCCTACATCATGATTTTCACAGACGACGGGCAGGTCTTTAAATTGAAGGTTCACGAAGTGCCGGACGCAGGGGCCTCGGCTCGCGGCAAGGCGATTGTGAATCTCATCAACCTTCCGTCGAACAGAAAGCTGGCGGGTGTTGTGCCGGTGCGCGAGTTCTCCGAAGGCCGCTTCGTGGTCATGGTGACGCGCAAGGGCATCATCAAGAAGACCGCGCTCTCAGACTTTCAGAACATACGCACGAACGGCATCAATGCCATCAACGTTGACGAGGGCGACGAGTTGCTCGACGTAGTGCTGACAGACGGCAAGAAGCGCATCTTCATAGCGACGCACAACGGCCTCGCGATTCGCTTTGACGAAGAGGACGTGCGTCCCATGGGTAGAGCCACCCGCGGCGTGCGCGGCATAGACCTCAGGAAAGACGACATAGTGGTCAGCCTGTGCGCCGTCTCGCCCGACGATACGGAGCGGATGCTCTCGGTCTCAGAACAGGGCTTCGGCAAGCAGACGAAGATTACCGACTATCGCTTCCAGTCGCGCGGCGGCAAGGGAGTCATCAACATGAAGACGAACGACAAGACGGGCAAGGTCGTAGCGGTCTTCCCCGTTGATGACGACTCGGAAATCATGATTATCACCCAGCAGGGCAAGCTGATTCGCATCGAAGCCGACAGCATACGCAAGACCGGCCGCTCGGCTTCCGGCGTCCGCCTGATTAAGACGGACGGCGGCGACCGCGTTACCAGCGCCTCCCTCGTAGAGCCTTCGGCCGAAGATGAAACGGTAGAGATAGCAGAGTAGCCGGAAGAACGCCGGACGCTCAAACATCGGAAGCCCCATGACCGGCTCTGGCCGGTCATGGGGCTTCCGGTTTCTGTCTTTACCTGGCGTTACCTGGCATTAGAAGCCCGTTGCCAGCGTTGCCTTCGTGCTCTCCTTCAACCCTTCCTGCTTTTCGCGCACGTCGTTGCCGCTCGGAATAATTGCGAACGCGGATTTCAGTCGCAGGAATTTCCTCTCGTAGAAGAGGTAGGTGACGGATGCCAACAGAAGCGTGAGCGCCGTGCTGGCGCTGTAAAGAGCTATGTTTGAAGCCGCGTCATTGAAGGTCGTCCCGTTAATTCTTGTGAGCAATCCCATGCAGATTTTGATTGCTATCTCGTGGAGCATGTAGATGCTGTAGGAGATGTTGCCCAGAAAGATTAATGCGCGGCTCTCGGCCTTAACCAGCGAGTGCGGGTTGGTGCCTATATTCAGGATGATGGCGCAGAAGAGGACTGAATGGAGGGTGTAATTGAAGACGGGCTTGAAAGCTTCCGTTATAAGAGCGCCCAGCGTCAATGCGTAAACAGCCACCTGCGTCGCCGGGTGATATATCAATTTGAGAGCTGTGCTCTTTTTCCTGAAGACCAACCACGCACCGATCGCTCCTACGGCCATGCATTCCATGCGCGTGAAGTAGAAGTAGCTGATGAAGTAGTTCCAGTACTTGATCGCCCCTGCGTCGCGGCTCCCGGAGGCAATCATGTATGCCAGTTGCTTGACGAGGAATCCTGCTATGACAATGCCTGCGGCCAGCGCCAGAAACCTTCTGGTGTGTTTCACGAGCAGAGGCCAGAGCAGGTAGAACTGTTCCTCAACGCCGATTGACCAGAGCGGTTCGGCGTAAGGCACCGGCGGGTAGAGGCTGAGCGCCAACTGCGGCATAAAGAGCACAAAGAGCGGGAGGGTATATTTAAAATATACCGGCAGCTCTGCCGACAGCCCCGGCGTGTTGAAGAAAGGCAGGCGGGGCAGGACGAAGAAGGCCAGGATGACAATCAGAAAATAGAGCGGCCAGATGCGCAGGACTCTTCTGATGTAGAACTTCCGGATAGAGATTGTCCCCGTGGACTTCTGCTCCGCCAACAGAAGGTAGCTGATAAGAAAACCGCTGAGGACGAAAAAGAAGGTCACGCCCATGCGGCCCAGCTCGTATACGGCCAGGTTTGAATGTATGTTGCTGTAGCCGTGGTATTCCTTTAGCAGCTCTACGTGGCCGAAGACCACCAGCATGGCGGCGAAGAACCGCAGACCGTTGAGGCCTGGGAAATAGACCTTGACCTCCCCTTCATCTTTCTTCTTCTTCTTCTTCATAACAAAATGTGCTGTCGCTCTAGTTCGTCTGTTTGGCAGCCACCCTCGTCCCCTTCTTCTTAAGGTTCTTCTCTTTTGATAGCGGCTGAGCCATGGGCGAGGGTTGTGGCCGCAGCAGGGCGCGTGTCTCCTTCGTAATACCCAGGAAGGTCTGGTGGTTGAGCGGAAATTCGAGCATCACGTGCAGGATGCTTAGCGAATACAGCACGGTCATGCCCGTCTCATAGTTGCGCGCATAGAGCGCCAGCGCGCAGGCCCAGAGAGCCGAAATCATGACGACGCGCCTTCGCGCAGCCTTGTGCCACCGTATGACGGAAGTTTTTGAAAACCAGTTGAGGTAATGGTACGTGTAGGCGAAGGCTATGAAGCGCATCACCGCGAGCCCCGTGCCGGACTCGTATATTTCGCTGGCCGTCCTTCCCTGCCCCAATCCCAACAGCCTTATCAGCTCCGCGTTCAGCGCGTTGAAGGAGCTGTAGCTGCCGCGCACGTACTCGCTGATTGTGTAGCTGCCTGCCTCCGGCACGAAGACGAAGAAGCTGGCGGCGCAGACGAGGAAGACGCCCAGGCTCAGGAGCGCAGACAGGCTGCGGCTCTTGAGCGCGCCGTGAAGAATAAAGGCTGAGGTGAAGACGAAGACGTGGATAATAGTAATGAGGAAGAAAGCTATGACGGCGTAATACCTCCAGCTGCTGAACGCCAGGAGCAGTATCAAGGCAGTCAGCAGCAGAAGTATTTTGAAATTTCTACCCATCTTAAGCGCCGCGGCGATCGCCGTCACGAAGACCAGATAGAAGAGGGCTATCTCCCATCTGGGGTCGGCGGTGCCCGGCTGAGCGGAAGCGGCTATGATGCCATACAGGACTACAAGCATAGTCGCCCCCACGAGCAGCAGCCACGGGTGATTGGCGCGCCCCGCATGCGTGAAATAGTTTTTGTCGTGCAGCCAGGAGATTTCCGTCAGATAGTGCAGCGGCCCCAGCACTGCGTACGCGAGCAGGAAAAGCTCAAAGGGCCACAGGAATGCCGCCACACAGGACAGAAGGATGAGTCCTACGTTCAAATAGTTAATCTGGTCAAGCGATAGTTTTCGCATATTTCTAACCTCATAGGGGAGGTGTCGCGTTGTTAAGTTGTAAATGAATTTGGCGGGCACGTGCGCGCGTGTGCCGGAGAACCCGCAAGCTGGACGCTGAAGTACGACTTAAAAGTTAAAAGCGAGTCGTGGTAACGCGCCGAAACAATATGCCCTACAAGCTACGGCTGTCAATACCCCGGTATGAATTAAGCGGCGGTAAGAGGACTACGCCGCGAGAGGCTTCAAACACCCGCGTTATTCAGGCAACCGGGCGGGAGCGCCTTCGCCTTCGACCCAGACTTCGCCGTCCTCGTAGAACTCCTTCTTCCAGATGGGGACGGTTCGCTTGAGTTCCTTGATGGCCCATTCGCAGGCTTCAAAGGCGGCGCGGCGGTGCGGGGCGCTGACACTGATGACCACGCTGGTCTCGCCTATTTCCAGGCGGCCAGTGCGATGCACTATGCCCACGTGCGTTATATCGAAAAGCTCGTGGGCGGCGCTGCACAGGCGGCGCATCTCGCTCAGAGCCATGGGCGCGTAAGCTTCGTAGACCAGATAGAGCGAGCGGCGGCCACGCGTCCATTCGCGCACGTAGCCGTCGAGCGTGACGGTCGCGCCGCACTCTATGGGTACGACGCGGCGGGCCACGCTCCCTACGTCAATCGGCCCGGTCGTCAATTCGCAGAAGTCCGGGGAGACTGCCTCATGGCTCTTTTCCTGCTGCGCTCCGCCGCTCACGGGAGGGAAGACGGCCAGCTCGTCGCCGTCCTGAATTTCGCGCGTAGAGTTGGGCGGGGCGTACTCCTGATTGACCGCGAAGAGAAGCGAGCGACCGAAGCGCCGAAGCTCCGGGTAGCCGGCTAGAATCTCTTCGAAAGCATCTGCGGCCCTTGAGTGCGAGCGCAAGGCTAGCTGCGTTTGGTCGCAACCGGCGGCGTCTCGCGCCGCGCCGAAGAAGAGAACGCGAACAAGTATCACTGCCGCTTCTCCCGCGCCGCTTTCAGTCTTTGTATGCCCTTCGGTCGTCATCTCTTTAAAAGCTATTCCAGGTCAACCTTCTTCCCGGCGTGGCCGTTCGATTTGGCTATGCCGTGCATGCGTGCGCGCTCTTCGTAGCCGGGCAGCGCACGCGCCAGCAGGTCGCGCAGCCGCGTCAGCCTCTCCGAAGTAGAGCGCATCTCCAGCAGCTCAAGCTTAACGCCCGTATCAATCTCCATCGCGGCTGCGACCAGAAAGGAGAGTTGTTCCGGGTCAACGTCAGGAATCTCGGGCAGGCTTGCGCGCTCGTCGTTGATGACGCGCACGGCGAGCGCTATGCGCTGGAAGAGCGTGGAGACCTCCTGTGCGCCTCGCGCCAGGGCATCTTCGTCTTCAGCCTCGTCCTCGAAAAAGCTTAGAGCCCCGACCAGATACGGGTCGCCATGTTCCAGATAAGCCTCCACGCGGTAGCGAATCAGTCCCAGGGTCAGAATATTGGAGCGGCCGTCCGGCATGGGCTGAACCTCCGTCACTTCCGCCACGCAGCCTATGTGGCCAAGGGGCGGGACGGAGCTTTCCGAGGCGCTGACATCAAAGTAAGAGAGGCCGAACAGGTTATCGCGCAGCTGTATGTCTTCCAGCATGCTGCGATAGCGCGGCTCGAAGATGTGCAGGGGCATGGGCACGCCCGGGAACAGCACGACCGGCAGGGGAAATAGCGGCAACTCTCGCACGCCGCGCACTCTGTCTAGAGAATCACT
>DASVVZ010000429.1:0-4874 GCA_036389875.1 Pyrinomonadaceae bacterium | reverse complement strand
GAAGACACAGGCTACATGGCTCGCGCGGCCTTCATTATGGACAGGCTGATGCGCGGCGTGGGGCTGCACGGCAAGGCGTTCATGCCGCTTCTTTCCAGCTTCGCCTGCGCCATTCCGGGCATCATGGCCACGCGCACGATTGAGAATCCGAAAGACCGCATAGCCACCATCATGATTGCGCCGTTTATGAGCTGTTCGGCGCGGCTTCCCGTCTACACACTGATGATTGCGGCCTTCTTCTCCACGCAGAAGGTCTTCGGGTTTGTGTCCGTCGGCGCGTTGATGATTCTGGCGATGTATTTTCTGGGCATAGCCGTGGCCATCTGCGTCGCGTGGATAGCCAAGCGAACTATACTGAAATCGCCGCCTCCGCCGCTCGTGCTTGAGATGCCGCCCTATCGCGTGCCAAATTTTCTGACCATCTTTCAGACCATCTGGTCGCGCGCATGGGTGTTCGTGCGCCGCGCGGGCACGGTCATTCTGGCTATCTCGATAATCCTCTGGGCGCTTGCGACCTTCCCGCGCACGGAGGTCAGGAGTAGTGACGCGGCTGCGGTTGAAACGGCTCAGGGCCGGCAGAGCCCGGAGGCTGTCGATGAAGGCGCTGTTCAGGAGGGCGAGCAGTTACGCAACAGCTTTGCGGGAAGGCTCGGCCGCCTGATAGAGCCTGTGATTGCGCCGCTCGGCTTTGACTGGAAGATGGGAATCGCGCTCATCTCGTCATTCGCCGCGCGCGAGACGGTCGTTTCCACGCTGAGCATCATCTACAACGTCGGCTCCGACGATAACGAATCTTCGCTGATAGAGGCCGTACGCAAGGCCAGGAGGCCGGACGGCTCCCCGGCCTGGACGCCGCTTGTGGCCGTCTCCATGATGGTCTTCTTCGTGCTGGCTCTTCAGTGCATGTCTACGGTGGCAATAGTGCGGCGCGAGACGAACTCATGGCGGTGGCCGCTCTTCATGGTAGGCTACATGCTGGCGCTTGCCTACCTGGCATCATTCATAACCTTTCAGGGCGGACGCCTTCTGGGCTTCACCTAAAAATTGTTACGCTATGTCCGACTGGCAAACAATCCTCGTAGCGCTCCTGATAATCGCCGCGTCCCTTTACGCCGGGCGGCGGGCGCTTTCCCGACTGCGCTCCTTTCGCACGAACAGGCGCGGCTCATCCGCCTGTGAAGCGGGTTGCGGCTGTAGCGACGCGGGCAAAGCAGCGACAGAGCAGAAGCCCCTCACCGGTATCAATCGCGCTCCATCTTCTTAAATAACTTTATCCGCAGTGTCGCCTTCCACGTCCTCGTCGTAATTGACGCTGTAGACGGTGACGGGGTCGTCTATGTGCTTGACCTGAACCGTCCAGGGCTCGCTCAGGGGAAACTTTCCATCCAGCTCTTCAGCCGCCTCCTGTGTGACTAGAATCTGGCCGGGCTTGGCTATGCCTTCTATACGTGAGGCCACGTTGACCGTGTCGCCTATGGCCGTGTATTCAAGGCGCTGCTCCGCGCCTATGCAGCCGACCGTAGCTTCGCCCGTATTGATGCCTATGCCGAGCGTAACGTTCGGCAGCTGCTTGGCGGTCAACTGCGTGTTTACGGCCTTGATGCGCTTCTGCATCCCCATGGCGGCGGCCACGGCGTCCACAGCATCCGTGTCTCCTTTGACCGGCGCGCCGAAAAGCGCCATCAGCCCGTCGCCCAGATATTTGTTGAGCGTGCCGTGATGCTTGAAAATCTCTGCCGCCATCTCCGTAAAGAGAATGTTCAGCAGGTCAACTATAGTTTCAGGCCGCGCGCGGTGGGCCAGCTTGGCAAAGCCGCGCACGTCGCAGAAGAGCACAGTGACGCGCCGATTCGTTCCGCCCAACTGGAATTTCTGAGGGTTCTCTACAAGCTCCTTGATGATGTGCTCGGGCATGAAGCGGGCGAAGGCCGCACGGGCGCTCTCTTCTCGTCGCATGCGCTCGTGCGCGTTGGCGGCTTCTATGGCCGTGGCAGCCTGCGCGGCCACAGCGGCCAGAAGCTGGGTGTCAACTTCATTGAAGGTTTCCAGCACGTCGCGGCGGTCTATGTAGAGAGCGCCGTGTACGGCCTCGCGCCCCACGAGCGGCGCGCAGGCCAGGGAGCGTATGCCCTGCATGACTGCGCTCTGGCTGACGTTCAGGTCGGCGTCGTGCCTCACATCATGAGAAGAGAGCATGACGCGCTTCTCCATGGCGGTGCGTACAGCCGTGCGGCTGATGGTGCTCTCCTGTACCTGCCCGCTGCCGGAGTTGCGAAAGCGGAGACTGACGGGCTTGGGGTCGCCGCAGGGGTCTGCTATGAGCGCCGCGCAGCAGTCTGCGGGAATGGCACGCATCACCACTTCGGTCGCGTAATCAAGAATTGCCCCCGTGTCGAAGACGGTTGCCAGCGCCGCGCTCATCTCGCACAGCTGCGCCAGAATCTCAGCCTTGCGGCGAAGCTCCTTTAGCTCCGTCTCCTTCGTCTGGCCGGAATTGAAGGTGGTCGTCAGAAGCTGTGAGACGCTGGGCGTGGCCGGAACCATCGTTGTCCCCATCGAGAGCGGCTCGTCTATGTAACGAAGCGGCGCATCGTCCTTCCACATTACTTCGAAGACGGAGTTGATAATCTTTATCCGCTCGCCCGTGCAGATCGTGTGAGGGTCGTTTGTTATCTGCCGCTCGTTGACCAGAACAAGATTGCCGTTGCTCACGTTCCAAAGCTCCGCCTGCTCGCGCGAGACGGCCCGAATCTCCGCGTGGCGGCGGGACACGCGCAGGTCGTCCAGGCGTATGTTGTTGTCCTGGGCACGCCCGATCGTGAGGCGAGCGCCCTCCGGCAACTCCCACTGCCTCTTCAGCCCGTCCTGCTCCTGAATAATGAACATATGCCCTCGTGCGCCCATTTTAACCCAGCAGCCGCAAAACTAACACAGAAGAGAGTTCAGTCGACCGAATCACATCCGGCCACAAAAGCAGAAAGCCCCCGCTTGCACGGAGGCTTTCAGCAACGAAATAGAACAGGCAGTTAAGGTTTTCGTTCTCTCTTTTACTTGCCTGTGTTGACGTACTGTATGCACTGTCCCTGATTCTTGAAGGGGCCTGCCGGCGGGTTAAATGTCTGCCAGCCGCCCTTCTTGCACTGCTCCGCGTTGGAGGGCGTGTCAAACTCTTCGAAGTCAAAGGTCGTGCATTTGCCGTCAACGCCTATGCTGAAGTTATCAACGTAGGCTTTGAAAACATCCGTCGGAGAAGCGAACCCTACAAGGACTCGGACAGCACCCGTGGTTCCCGTTCCGGCCGCAATGCTGGCAGTTGCAGGATAAGCCGCCACTAAGTCACTAAATGACTGCACATCAGCGCCGGGCCCGCTTCCGTTTAAGCCGTTCGCCGAATACCACCCGCCGGCCAGAGCGTTCCAGCACTGCCAGGTATTGGTTGTGGGCGAAGGCTGAGCCGGAATAGAGGGGTTGTAGCCGCCGTTAGAGTATTCAGGCTCGAAGAATAAAAAATCATCGGTCGTGCCGTTCCCATCTGTATCAACATTGATAATGATGTAGGGAGCCTGCGATCCATTCCACTGCTCAACATAAGTGCAATAGTTGAGACTGGTAATATTGCTGAGCAGTGTGCCGGCATAGTTACCGTTCCTTAGCTGCGCCGAGTCATCACCATTGGCACCACCCGAGCCTGCATCGCCAGTGAAGAGATATGCTGCTCCCTGACCTGCGGGCGGCGTCCCCGGTGCAGGCTCTACATACTCGCCGGCTCCGTTAGGGGCAGTTACCCGGAACGCCCAGCCGGAGGGGTTCGAGTTGGTGACAACAACCGTGTTGCAGGAGGTCTGTGCTAGAACTACGTTAAGGGGGATTAAAACCAGCGTGGCCATCAAGGCTATAGCTGCCAGCGAGATGATTCTTCTGATGTTCATACTGTCTCCTTTAATTTGGGGGTTTAGGCTCAGGGGAAATGCTTCACCCTGGGGCAGGAAATCGTTCGCGCGGCAGACAGAGACAAAAGAGACCGTGCCTATTTTGCTTGTGCCTCTACTGATGACTGCTTAGCGCGGCCGAGACTCTATGCTAAGCCACTTTGTCTGTCAATGCCGCACAGGCGCGAGCCTTGAGACCTGTCCCGTCAAAGCCGCCCTGAGAAACAAAGAGGCCCCCGCAAGCTCGCGAGGGCCTCTTTCACTTAACAGAAGAATGAACGCTTAAAACACGGTCACTCTTACAAGACAGTTCTTACTTGCCTGTGTTGACGTACTGTATGCACTGTCCCTGGTTCTTGAAGGAGGTGCCGTCGGCTCGCTTGAATGAATTCCAGCTACCGGCCTTGCAGTCGTCCTTGGTTGCCGCAACCCTGTAGGGCTCGAAGTCATAGGTGACGCAGCTATCGTTATAGCCGAGCGAAAGATTATCCGCGTTTGCAATCAGGCCGGGATTTCCGCCGCCCTGATTGACGCCGAAGCCGCCGATGATGACCGCATTCGGATTAGCTTCCACTATCTGGCTCCAGGTGGCGTAGCAGCTGAAGGCGCAGACGCCGGGGATCTCCTTGGAGGACCACCACGTGGCCGTGCCGCCTGCGAAGGCATCCCAGTCCTGCCACTCGCCGGGGACGACGGCGCCCTGGTTGGTGTTGTAGACCGGCTCGAATACCAGTACGGTGTAACCGCCATCGACGCTGAGGCCGTTGACGTCCACTTCTATATTGAGGGCCGGGACCTGGTTGGCGGGCGCGGTTGACGTGGTATCGCGATAGGTCCAATAGCTGATGGCGTTGATGCTGCTGAGTGAGGTGCCAATGTGATCGTAGTTGAAAAGATAGACCTTGTCGTTACTGCCGGGGGTCTTCAGGCTGAGGCTGCCGACGC
>DASVVZ010000428.1:0-1798 GCA_036389875.1 Pyrinomonadaceae bacterium | reverse complement strand
AAAACAGGTCAAAGCAATCTCTATAAAGCCAAAAGGTAAAGGTAAAGCGGCGAAAGTGTGTACAAAGCCTCTCGGAGCCGCGGGGCTTTCATCCGATGCGCGCCCGGCAGCCGTCCGCTCTCTCCTGTATAGCCCTACTTTCGCCTTTTGCCTTCCAATGCGTTCTGCTGATAAAGTGTCTGGTTTCGATTAAGCATTAATTCCTTAGCCAGAGGTATCCATGAGTACTAGAGTCGAAACTCGCACGCCTTTCGAGGCGTTTCTGAATCAATACGATGAAAGCGACTGGGCCGAGACTCTCATCAGTCTGCTGCCGGACATACACGAAGTTGACAGGGCCGCCACCCAAATCTGGTTCGCCTTCTATCCGCTCTCCCTTCATCGCGCGCTTGAGCAATCTTCAGACGCGGAAGCCCTTGCGCGGAAGCTTCTGCTGCAAGGCAAGTATCGCCTGGCCGAGCAGATAGATTCGTCGCACACCTTTCTTTACGGCCACCGCTTCTGGACTGAGGTCAAGCGCGCCGTGGAAGATTACGCCGCTCGCTTTCAGCCTGCGGAGATTAAGCTGGGCGATGCGATACGCGACGCTGCACGAAGCGCCGCCGGCGCCGCCAACGCGGACGAGTCCCTGCTGGCAGGCATCACAGCCGTTGCCTTCATGACGGTGGTGCAAGCCGGGTTTGAAGCTTTCAGGGACGCGCCCGGCCGGCTGCACATAGACGTGAAGCACGCGCGCCTTTCGCCCGAGCAGGTCTTGAAAGAACGCGCCAGGGATGACCGTCCAGGGCTCTTCGGGTTCCTCAAGACGGTCGATAAACAGTGGACTGTGACCTTTGACGAGAATACGGACGGCGCGACTTTCAAGCTCATCAACGGGCAGGATTTGGCGTGGGCCGCAGCCGGGGACAAGCGCGACTACAGGCAACGGGACGAGCGCCGCATAGAGGGGCCGATTCCTGTAGAGTGCCGCAACGCTTCGTGCGGAACGTGCTGGGTAGGCGTGCTCGGCGGAGCGGAAAAGCTTG
Source organism: Pyrinomonadaceae bacterium (assembly GCA_036389875.1). Taxonomy (GTDB): domain Bacteria; phylum Acidobacteriota; class Blastocatellia; order Pyrinomonadales; family Pyrinomonadaceae; genus JACVRN01. The sequence goes on along the minus strand of DASVVZ010000428.1, from coordinate 773 downwards.
CGCCCGTCAGCGGGCGCGAGCGACGCATGATGCGCGAGTTCGGCTACCTGGACACGGACGAGGAGCGCCCTGTGATACGCCTTTCCTGCATCACGCCCGCCAGCGGCGCAGTCTCCATAGTCATCCCGCCCTGGAACGGCTTCTTCGGCAAACGTCTCAAGACGGCCGGCGTCGGAGGCGAAGAAGAGGAAACACCCGAGAGCGAATCCATCGCTTAAGAAAAAGTTTTGCCCGATTCCTCCGTCAACAAGCCTGATGTTGAGAAGAGCCGTCCTTTCGCGGCCGCGCCGATTCTTCTGGTCGTGGCGCCGGCTCTTCTCTGGAGCACGGGCGGGCTCTTCATCAAATGGACGAAGCTCTCCGCATACGAGCTTTCCTTCGGGCGCTCGCTGCTTGCGGCGCTGACGGTCGCGCTCTTCACTTACCGCGAGGGCTTCCGCTTAAACGGCCTGACGATTTTCACCTCGCTTCTCTATGCGGCGCTGCTTCTGCTCTTCGTCGTCGCCACCAAGCTGACGACCGCAGCCAACGCCATCTTCCTGCAATACACAGCCCCGATTTACGTGCTGCTGCTTGAGCCTCTGTTTTATAAAGAGAAGTTCAGGCCGGGCGATTTTGTCACCGTCCTGGCCTGCATAGCGGGGATGTCGCTCTTCTTCGTGGGAAAGCTCAGGCCGCAGGATATAGAGGGGAACATAGCTGCGCTCGCATCCGGCGTCTGCTTCGCCTTATATGTGCTGCTCATCAGGCACCCGCAATCGCAGAGAGTCAAC
>DASVVZ010000427.1:0-4412 GCA_036389875.1 Pyrinomonadaceae bacterium | reverse complement strand
AAACCAAAACACTCAAAACAAACACTACGCTCAAAACAACTATCGGTACTTGCCCGGAGGCAGAAGCTGTACGGCGAAATTACCGTTCTCGTCCGTCACGACATCGCGCTCAAGGGCCGTGTCGCGGTTTGTCACCTTGACGGAAGCGCCCTGCACGCGCGCGCCCTGTGCATCCGTGACCGTTCCGCTCAACTGGCCCGTGGCGCCCTGCGCGTAACCCGAAACCGTAACGGATAGAAGAAGGCCGACGAGCATCAAAAGACTGAACCATCTGCTCCGAACCATTTTTGTAAACCTCCAGCGATAAGCTTTCCTAAGGAACATGCGGCGGAGGAAGTCCGCCAGGATAAAAACGAACGTACGTTTTTATTTTCGCACCGCCGTCACGGATGCGCTTTGGCTCAACCCTTCCTGCGCCCGTGACTACTATTTCCAGCTACTTTTTAATTGGCTTTCTTGCGGATTTGGGGCGGGCTTTCATTGCGCGCCCCGCTTGAACTTCCCTGAACTGCACGTCATCCGGCTTCAGTATGCCGCGACGGAAAATCTCGGTCAGCTTCACTATCACCTGATCGTCGCCTATGCCGAAGTGCCGGTTGCCGCCAAACAGTTTTTCAACCAGAAAGTAGTTGAAGAACTGCATGTAGACGGCCGTGAAACCTACGGCCGGGTCTATGCCGTCGTAAAGCGCTTCCCTTCGTTTAAGCTCTGCGAAGTAGCCTGCGAAGCGTCGCCGCAGGTTCTGCGCCAGCCCTTCGAACATCTTGCGAAAGTGGCGGTTCTCGAACTCCAGCACGTCTATGTACATCAGCAGCCAGAAGTCGTGATGGTCGTTGACCATCTCCTTGACCAGGCGACCGAACCTTACAAGGCTCTCCGGCTCGAAAGGCTCATCGATCTCGTCGAAGATGGCGCGCAGGCGCGCGTCAATCACCTTCTGATACTTGCCGATGATTGATTCCAGGATTTCCTCTTTGGTCGAATAGTAATTGTAGAGATTGCCCAGGCTCGCGCCGTTGCGTGCGGCTATGTCCCGCATAGAGGTGGCGTGAAAGCCCTGCTTGATAAAGAGCTGCTTGGCCGCCTCTTCTATGCGCCCCTTCTTCTCTTCAATGACCTCGGCCGTTAGTTTGGGCATGTGCCTCACCTAAAAAACGAACGCTCGTATTTTATTCCTGCGGGCGCTTTTGTCAAGTCTTTCTTTTCGTGTATGCGCTGGACGGTGGTACATCCGTCGCGCGCGTGCATGAGGGCGCGCCTTCGGTTAAAGTAGCTTTCAAGAGTAGCAGAACAATCCGGGGGAGGAATCGAAGATGCAGTTAAAGGACAGGGTTGCGCTCATTACGGGCGCGGGCTCAGGGATAGGCAAGGCCGCGGCGCTACTGCTGGCGAAAGAGGGGGCGCGCATAGGCGCTCTGGGTCGCACGGAGGACGAGCTGAAGGAGACGGTCAGGGCCATAAAGAGGGCCAAGGGGCAGGCGATAGCGCTTACAGCCGACATCTCTCAGCCGGAAGAGATGCTGGGCGCCGTAGAGCAGCTCGCGGACAAATGGGGACGCATAGATATCGTCTTCGCCAACGCGGGAATCAACGGCGTGTGGGCTCCCATCGAAGAGCTGACGCCGAAGGAGTGGGACAGGACTCTGACCATTAACCTGAAGGGAACCTTCCTGACCGTCAAGTACGCCGTGCCTTATCTGAAGAAGCGCGGCGGCTCCGTGATAGTCACTTCGAGCGTGAACGGCACTCGCATCTTCAGCAACACGGGCGCGACGGCCTACTCCTGCTCCAAGGCCGCGCAGGTGGCTTTCACCAAGATGTTGGCGCTGGAGCTTGCAGAAGCACGCATACGCGTCAATGTCATCTGTCCCGGGGCGATTGAAACCGAGATTGAATCGAGCGGAGAGGAGCGCGACCTGGAAAAGGTACGAGAGCCGGTGGAATTCCCGGAAGGCGAGATTCCCCTGACGGACGGCAAGCCCGGAACCTCCGAGCAGGTAGCCCAGCTCGTACTCTTCCTGGCTTCGGACGCCTCAAAGCACATCTCCGGCACGGAGGTCTGGATCGACGGCGCGCAAAGCTTATTACAAGGATGAGAAAGGCGATGCGGAAGGTCGCGGCGGCGCGCGTGATGGATTAAAGAAAGACTATTCTTGAATCTTTCTTTTCATTCATCACGCGCGCCGCCGCGGCCATCATACCTGCTCTACAGGCTCATGTTCGGGGTCGAAGGTGGTGATTTCTGCGGCGACTAATCGTTCGCATTGCTCTGTGGAGCAATTCTCTTCGGACGGAGGCTGTGATGCCCCGTCCCTGCCAGCGCGCGGGAGCGCAAACGAAGCCAGAAGCGCCAGGGCCGCCACGACAGTGGCTACCCAGAAGACGTTGTGTATGGCGGACGCGAGCGCGCTCTGAAGAGCATCGAGCGCCGCGGGCGGAAGGCTGGCGCGTGCCGAGGGCTCTATCAGCGCGTTCGGATTTGCAGCAAGCTCAGCCGCTCTCTGCGGCGCAAGCGCCTGCGGGTTCCGGGCGGCGAAATCGCTCAGGTACGAAGTCAGACCTGCTGACAGCACCGTGCCCATGACGGCCACGCCCACCGCGCCGCCTATGCTTCTGGAGAACTGGTTGAGCGAAGTCGCTATGCCTAACTGAGCGCGCGGCACAGCCTGCTGTACGGCTATCAGGAGCGTCAGCATCGTCAGCCCCAGGCCAGCCCCCACCATTATCAAATCCAGGTAGAGCCAGAGGCGGCGCGTGTCGCGGTTAAAGTTTGCGAGCAGCGCCAGTCCCACGGTGAGCAGTATGAAGCCGACTATGCTGGTGGGCTTGTAGCCCACAAGCAGCAGCAGGCGACCGCCTATGACTGACAATCCCACCCAGCTCAACATGAGCGGCGTCAAAAGCGAGCCCGCTTCCGTAGCGGTCGAGCCCAATGCCCCCTGAGCAAAGAGCGGCACGAAGGTAATGGCCCCGAACATGGCCACGCCCGCCAGGAACCCCGCGCCGATCGAGACGGCCACCACGCGGTTGCGAAAGAGCACGAAAGGCACAATAGGATCGGTCGCGCGAAGCTCTATCCAGACGAAGATAGCCATCAGCAGAAGGGCGCCCGCGAAGAGCGCCAGATTCTGCGGGCTGGTCAGGGTTTCAACGCTCGCCCCGCCTTCCACCAGCCCCAGCATCAGAAGCGTAATCGCTATCATCAGCACGGCCGCGCCCGCGTAATCAATCGCCGGCCTCTGGTGTCGCTTGGGCTCTTTCAGAGCCAGCCCCATGATGAAGGCCGCGGCAAGGCCCACGGGAATGTTTATGTAGAAGACCCAGCGCCAGGAGAGCTGGTCCGTGATGAAGCCGCCCGCGACCGGGCCTATGACGCTCGAAAATCCCCAGACGCCGCTAAAGAGCGCCTGCATGCGTGTGCGCTCCTTGAGCGTGTATATGTCGCCTATGATGGTCATGCCGAGCGGTATGAGCGCGCCCGCGCCCAGTCCCTGAATCGCCCGGAACGCTATCAACTGCGTCATGGAGGTGGACATGCCCGACAGGATGGAGCCCAGGAGAAAGACCGCTATGCCTAACTGATAGAAGAGACGGCGGCCATACAGGTCTGAGAGCTTTCCCCAGACCGGAACCGTCACCGTTGAGGTGATGAGATAGGCGGAAAAGACCCAGCTATAATGGCTCAGGCCGCCCAGCGAGGCTATGACGGTCGGCATCGCCGTAGAGACCACTGTGGCCTCAAGCGCCGCCAGGAACATTCCCGTCATCACGCCCGCCGTCACGGCCCAGCGTCTTCTCTTTGACATTTCAAGCGGTCGCTCTTCAACCGCGCCTTGTGCGTAACCGGCCTCTGACATTTAGTCTTCTCGGGTAAGAGCAGAACAACTGCTGATAAATCTTACGCGCAGAATCAAGCGCTTTAAGTTCCCGAAACCATTCTGACTTTATTGAGAAATTGGAACGGGCGAGAGCCTAACCCTGCTCGTAAATAAAAAAGGGGAGCTGCTAATCTTACCAAGCGACTCCCCCAAATCGCTTGGAAAGATTAACAGCCCCATTTGTTGCCCCCAGCAGACAGCCGCTAATGATTGCCCCTCCCCCAAAGGGCTTTCATCGAAAATGTGAACGAGAGCCTCCCCCAAAGCTGCAAGTTCACTGCTGTCTCAAAGAGCCTGACCCGATCTGTTACTTTCCCCTCTTTTTACCGAGAATGATTATAGCAATGACCGAACCACTCGCGGCGCTGCCCACATTTTCGAGCACCCGTGTAATTTATTAATCAAACAGAATCGGTCTTCATGAGCTTATCAACAGAAATCTGGCCAGCGACGCAAGACGCTCGCAGAGACGTTCGCCTTGCATCGCTTTTATACTAATGGCATGTACTGTTGCATTGTAATCGTGCGCCGCAC
>DASVVZ010000426.1:0-12698 GCA_036389875.1 Pyrinomonadaceae bacterium | reverse complement strand
CGAAGATGTGGAATCAGTTACCGGAATCGACTCCGGCCAAATACGGCTCCTGGCGAGAGAATTTGCTTCCTCCGAGGCGGCCGTCTGCTACGGAAGGATGGGGGTCAGCACTCAGGAGTTCGGGGCCGTTTGTCAGTGGTTGATTAACGTTTTGAATATTGTGACCGGCAATTTAGATCGGCCCGGGGGGGCCATGTTTACGCGACCGGCGTTCGACCCCGTGACAGCGCCGGAATCATTCGCGCCGCGGGGTAGTTTTGCCCGCTGGCATAGCCGAGTGCGAAAGCTACCTGAATTCGCCGGAGAACTCCCTGTGGCTGCGCTCTCTGAAGAGATTTTGACCGAAGGCCCGGGACAGATTAAGGCCCTTGTCACATCAGCCGGGAACCCAGTGCTGTCTACGCCTAATGGCCGTGAGTTGGATCGGGCGCTCGCCGGCCTGGAGTTCATGGTATCAATCGATCCGTACATCAATGAAACGACCAGGCACGCGCACATTATCTTGCCTCCAAGCTCGTCGCTCGAGCGCGGACACTATGACGTGGCGTTCCATCTACTGGCAATCCGTAACACCGCCAAATTCTCGCCCGCTCTGTTTCACCCGGACGCGGAGACTCGCCACGACTGGGAGATCTTTGTCGAACTGCAGACGCGCATGGAACACGGGGGGCTTCTCGGAAGTTTAAAACGCAACGTCATCAAAAAATTCTTTGGGCCTGAAAGAATTCTCGACCTGGGTCTGCGTTTCGGGCCTTACGGCAAGAAGATCAACCCTTTCTCCCGGGGTTTGACTTTGCGAAAGCTCAAAGAAGCTGTCCACGGAATGGACCTCGGGCCGCTCGGTGAATGCTTACCCGGGAGGTTGCGTACTTCCGACAAACACATAGAACTGGCGCCGGAAGTTCTGGTCAAAGATGTCGAACGTGTGAAGGCGAGCTTGCTGGATAATGGATCGCATCACGCCGACGGCGATCTGCTTTTGATTGGACGACGACAGCTTCGCAGCAATAACTCCTGGATGCATAACAGTCAAAGATTAGTTAAGGGCAAACCTCAGTGCACAATTCTCATGCACCCGGCGGATGCAGCCCAACGCCGCCTGGAAGCGGGTCAAAAGGTCTCGGTGCGCTCAAGAGTTGGAAGTGTAGTGGTGCCGATCGAGATATCTGAGGAAATGATGCCGGGTGTGGTAAGCATTCCACACGGGTGGGGCCATGATCGGCTTGGCATTCAATTAGAAGTGGCTCAACAACACGCGGGCGAGAGCATTAACGATGTAACAGATAATCTAAAGGTCGACGCTCTTTGCGGGACAGCAGCCTTCAGTGGAACCTGGGTATCTGTTGAGTAAAGAGCATGGGTCATATCGTACAGGAGACAGCAGGCCGCTAATCTGATGGAGAGCATGTCAAAATCCAGTTCGCTCTTAAATACGGGCGGCGTGACAAGTTTTTACAATTTCGGCGCGAACTAGTGGCAACTTTCTGTATAACCTGTATGTATGATCTCACCCGGTATGTTCCGAGATGCAATCAGCAAACTATCGCTGCGAAAAAAGCTGGCGATTCTGGCATCAGTAGGCGTGCTCCTTCCCCTCCTGGTGTTGACTTATATGCAGTATCGCTCGCTCGCAGAACTCCAGAACAAAACCAAAGGCGCATTCAAGGAGAATCTTCGACAGGGATTAATCATCGTAGAGCACAAAATAAAAGAGCGCCTGCAGGATGTCGCAGTTCAAACCTTAAACCCGATTGGCAGCATCCGCTTTTCGTCCCCCGGGGGCGCTGAAGAGCTCGAAAAATATTTTGCAGACATGAAGCGTTCGCATCCTGAGGTAGAAGAGATTTTTGCTTTCGACTACCGGGAGGGTAAGGGGGAAACAGACAGTTATGCTTATATGTATTCAGACAAATTTGTGAAAATGGCTCGGGCAGAATTCACCCCTGCTCAGTCTCACATCCTCTCTCTCTTTGACAAATCACGAACGGCCCAAAATTTTCTTGACGACAATCACAGCTATTTATTAGCATATGATTCCTGTCCGACATGTCCGCCGGGCATGCGTGAAGGAACATATCTATTTTATCCGTTGAAAGATTTGACAAAAGGTGAGCGGAGCGGTTTTGCGGGTCTCTTATTAAAGGAAGATTTCGTCAGAGATGACCTGATAGCTCGCAGTATAAGTGAGGCTGCACCATCCCATACATCAGATGCCACTGCCTCATTAGCCATAGCCATTACGATTAGCGACGACAATCAGCGAGTACTTTATTCAAACGCGGCGGCTCAAAACGGATACCTGCTCGAAAGCAACTTTAATCGTCCATTCTCTAGTTGGAAAGCGGCGATCGGCCTGAGGAATACAAGTCTCGAAGACCTCGCGCGCAACAGTTTTTTGCATAGCGCCGGGGCAACTTTCCTGGTACTGGTGTTCTTACTTTGCGGTATGGCCCTCACTATTCGGGCCACTGACCGCGAAGCACGCCTGGCGCAGGCGAAATCGAATTTCGTCGCGAACGTCTCGCATGAACTGAAGACGCCTCTGTCGCTAATTAGCCTGTTTTCTGAAATCCTCGAACTGGATCGCGTTAACAATGAAGAGAAGAAGATTGAGTATTACCGTATCATCCGCCATGAAAGCCGGCGTTTGAACAAGATGCTCGATAACATCCTTGATTTCTCGAAAATCGAGGCCGGACGGAAAACGTATAATTTCGCCGATACTGATATAACAGAAGTTATTGAAAATGTGCTTTCCAGCTATAGCTATCAGATCATCAATTCCGGCTTTAACATTCAAACCAACATACAACCCGATCTGCCGCCGGTCTTAATTGACCGCGATGCGATGGCGCAGGCCATCTCAAATCTGCTGGATAATGCCATTAAATATTCAGGCGAGGTGAAGCGGCTTTCGATCACAGTGGGAACCGTCCGGTCTGATCTGTCTGTTGAAATCGCGGATCACGGTATTGGAATTCCAAGAGCCGAACAGGCAAAGATTTTCGAGAAGTTTTACCGCGTGGGGAACGGACTGGTTCATGACGTAAAGGGGAGCGGCCTGGGCTTATCTCTGGTGAAGCACATTATTGAAGCTCATCAGGGAACCATCTCGGTCGAGAGCGAAGTCGGTAAGGGAAGTCGTTTTACGATTCTCCTTTCGCTGACGCCCAACCATAGGAGAAAAAGTTGGCCAAAGTCCTGATAATCGAAGATGAGCCCAACATGGTGCTCGGGCTAAAGGATAGCTGTGAGTATGAAGGCTATGAGGTCTCTGTGGCGCGCGACGGGAAGGAAGGGTTGGAGAAGGCCTCGACCGAGAAACCTGACATCATTCTGCTCGATGTGATGCTGCCATTGATGAGCGGGATAGATGTCTGCCGCACCTTGCGCGCCCGTGGGATAGAAACTCCAATCCTTATGCTGACTGCTCGGAGTCAGGAAATTGATACGGTGGTTGGCCTGGAGGTTGGCGCAGATGATTACGTGACGAAACCATTTAGCGTTAAGGAACTGCTCGCGCGTATCAGGGCGCATTTGCGAAGGGCTGCGAAACAGGTCGCCGAAATCGAAAACTTTACATTTGGCGACGTGGAGCTGAATTTTAAAAAATACGCGGCGCGCAGAGGCGGGCAAGCATTGGAGCTTTCACCTCGCGAATTCGAGATCCTGCGTTACCTGATTCGGCATCGGGGTGAAATCGTGACACGCGATCAACTGCTAGACGAAGTTTGGGGGTATGTGAGCAGCACGGTTACGCGCACGGTTGATAACCATATCGCCAGGCTGCGTCAGAAAATCGAGCCTGATCCATCCGAGCCGCAGCACATTATTACCGTTCACCGGCTCGGCTACCGCTTCATCGAATAAGCTGCGGCGAATCAAGCCAGCCTTTTATCTCCGCTCCTCCGGCTCGGCTCAAGAACGAGAACAAGTCCTCTTCCTCTCGGTACAACTTTTTACAATCTAATTACAGTGTGTGGAGACTTGTAAGTTCAAAGACTATAGGCTCTTCATGGACGAACTAAAAACGCTTGCTCCGGCCCGTAGAGCCGCAGACCGTGCAAGCGCAGTTCTGCAAATTGCCTGAAGGATGCAAGGCCACTAATCAACCGAGGAGAGAACCAATGAAGATACTCATCCGAACACTAATGCCAACACTTCTGATCTGCATTCTGGCGCCGGCCGCCGTCTTTGCCCAGGACAACCGACCGAAATCCTCCGGCGCGCAGTCTGACGCGAAAAAGGCTTTCGAAAAACTCAAGACACTGGCGGGTTCATGGCAAGGCACGGTTATGGGCATGTCTATCAACGTGACAATTCGCCTCGCATCTAGTGGTACGGCAATTCTGCATGAGGCGACTGGAGATGGAAAGCGACCTCCCAACCACGAGATCACAATGTTCTACGTTGAAGGGGATCGTTTGCTCGCGACCCATTTTTGCGACGGCGGAAATCGGGTTCGCTGGGAGGGAAAGATGTCGCCGGATGGAAAGAGGATCGAGTTCAGTTTTCTGGATGTCGCCGGAGGCACGCGGGGAGGATTGGCGAAGGACATGGTGTTTACCATAATAGATGCGGACAAGCACGCCATCGCGTTGAATTTCATTACGCCGGACGGTAAGTCGGTTGATGTGCGCGGCGAATTTCAACGGACAAAATGACCCGAGCCGAAATCAGGGTCGCGTCAGGGGAATCAATGACATCACGCATCATCTCGTCTTCTACGCGTGTCCTCGCCCGCATGACAGGGCTGTTTTTTCTGCTCACCATCGTGTGTGGAATATTCGCTCAGGGCATGGTCAGCGAAAGACTTATCGACTTCAGCGACGCCGCGGCCACGGCAGCCAACATTCTGGCGCACAAGGGCCTGTTTCAGTTGGGCTTCACCGTCTATCTTATAGAGATGACTTGCCAGGTCGTGACCGCAGTGCTCTTCTATCAGTTGCTGAAGCCGGTAAACAGGACCGTCGCTTTGCTGGCGCTCTTTCTGGAAATCACCGGCTGCATCATCAAGACCTTCGCCCGCGTTTTCTATATCGCTCCGTTGTTCGTGCTGGGACGCCCGGCGGCTTTGGCAGGATTCAGTGGTGAGCAATTGCAATCCGTGGCGCTCATTCTTCTTAAAGTGAATGATGAGGGCGCAGGTACGGCTTTGGGGCTTTTCGGATTTTCGACTATCCTGGGCGCCTATTTGATTTTCCGCTCAACGTTTCTGCCGCGCTGGTTGGGCGTCTTGTCGTTCGTTGCGGGCTTAGGCTGGCTGACCTTCCTCTATCCTCCGCTTGGGAGCCGTGCGTTTCCCGTCGTCGCACTCTTCGGTCTGTTAAGCTCAGCCGCAACCATCTTCCGGCTGCTTGTGTTTGGTGTGAGTCAGGAAAAATGGCTCAAAGAGGCGGGGGCTGGAGCCGGGTCTTAAGCCAAGTTCCCTCGTTGGCATCATGTTGCCGCTTTGGAAACGGCGGTTGTAAACCGGAGAACATCAATGAAACGCAACATTATATTAACTGTCATGTCTCTGCTCTCCATTCTCTTCTTTACGCTTCACCTGGCGGATGACATCGTTCGCGGGATGGAGCCGGGAGGGCTCGCAAACCTCATTGGCGGGGTGCTTATCTCCGTCGTCTGGCTATGCGGAACACTGGTGCTCGCCGAACGGCGATCCGGGTACATCATCGTCCTCGTCTTGTCGCTCCTGGGGTTGGGCATTCCCGTCATCCACATGATGGGGAAAGGTGTCGGCGTCGCCAGCGGCATCGCCAATTCCAGCGGAGGCTTCTTCTTCGTCTGGACGCTCATCGCGCTCGGCGTGACCGCGCTCTTCTCCGTCATCCTCTCGGCGCGCGGACTGTGGAGCCTGCCGTGGCGCAGGCCCCGGTAGTCCAACAGCCCGAACATGCAAAGGCCCTTAGCACGGCGTGGGTGAAGAGGCGCGGGTCGAGTTTCGGACGGCCGCGCTCGCGAGAGTTCTATTCAAGGCGAAGCGCGGGCTAACAACTCCATGGAGCCGCCCCGGCCCGCTATCTATATATTCTCAGATAGGAAAGATTGTCAGAAGTAAGGCGTATCAGGCCAGTCGCTCGCTTCAGGAGCTGGATTTCGCCTCCACATCTGTTCCGGGAGCGAAGATTACTAACCCTTTTCCGATGCCGTCGTAATAAGAGAACGACTTTAAATACCGGTAACCTGTTTCGATAATAATCAAGCGGCCCCCCCCAGCAGTTTCCTTGTTGAAATTCCTAACAATTCGATATATAAGGCCCCTGTTTTCTATCGCACTTTAAGGTCGCTTTATGCCTGCAAGAGCTACTTAACCCGTCAGCCTCTCTCTACTGGAATCCCCGGGGCAGACAGTACGGTATAAGACCCGTCAAGAAGATGGGCCTTCACTCAAACCAGCAGCATGGCTATAACCGGAATCACACTAACCATCTGGAAAAGGAGCTCCCCGTGCCGGAATATTTTGTGGAAATGACAGGGTCTGACACAAACGATGGAAAGACGCCCGCCACCGCCTGGAAATCCGTCAAGTGGGCCGTCTCTGCCGCAGAGCCCGACTCCGCCATCAACATCGGCAAAGGCACTTTTTCGGAGTCGTTCGAGATTAAGAAGAACCTGTTGCTGCGCGGCGCAGGGCAGACCGAGACCGTTATCCAGTGCCCTGCTGATTTACAGGAAATACAGGGGCCCACGCCTGAGAACGTTCCTGAGCTCAGCAACCCGGCCAACCTGGGCATCACTCAGATGATACCCATAACCGGCGCTGTCAAGGTGAGGTTTGAACACTTGCGTATCTCCGGGTTCAAGGCCCTGGTCACAGATTTCATCAACGGGATTTTCGCCACAGACCCGGGCGCTCATCTGGAATTTGAGTCATGCGAGGTCATAGGCTTTCGCTATTGCCACATCCTGGTGGTTGACGGCAGGCTCGTTATCAGCGCCTCGAAAATCGGCTTCAGTGAATTCAAGATGAATTGTGATTTGGGCGTGCTCATAGGCAATCTAACCAAAGCTACTATCACCGACAGCGAGCTGGGAGTCTGGATTGACCATTGCATAGACGTTCATCACAACGCATCGCTCGAAGTGATTCATTGCAAATTCGAAGGCTCAAACACCAAAAACGCCAACGGTGTGCGGATGAGGGGGACTAGTACCGCCCGTATAGCTCACTGCACCATGATTGGTAAAGACCTCAAGGACGTGCCCCTTGGCTTTTCGCAATCAGCGATTGATCTGGTCGGCAACGCTAAAGCTGACATTCACGACAATCATCTCAGCGGTTTTGCCGCCGGGCTGAACATCGGGAGCAAAGCGACGGCGCGCGTCTGGGGTAACACAATCACCGATAATTTCAACACCGGCGTCAACTTCTATATAGGGTATCAGGGGCTGGACGATTACCCTGATTTCGGCGGGGGCCTTCAGGGAAGCCCGGGCGAAAACGTCATCAAGGGGAACGGCTCTTTGACCGGATACGACTTCATCATAGAAGGCAAAGGCGGCACTATCTATGCTCGCTTCAACGAGTGGGGGACGACGGATGTCGTGTCGTGCGTCAAATTTATTGAAACGGTCAATAACGCCGGTTCACAGAAGCCTTTTTTCGATTTCCTTCCGTTAAAACAGGTCCCGCAGCCTGAGCCGCTGGACAGCATAATATTACTGGATCAATCGAGCAGCATGCTGGTAGAGGGGAAGTGGGAAGCGGCCAGGTCTGCCGTTAATGTTTTCAGTACGGCTCTCTCTAAGATTAACTGCAACAACTCGAACCTGAAGCTCGGGCTGATGACGTTTGCCAAAACCGAGACGACCAGCACAGTGCTGTGGAAGCCGCTCGCCGCGTTGCCTCAAAATCCCGCGCACTTTGCGGACGAGTTGCCCGAGCCGGAACTCCACTGGGGGACTCCGCTCGGCAAAGGACTCATTGAAGCTAAGAAACAGCTGGAGCCCCTCACGGACGGCCGCAGGAAATATATCTTTCTGCTCTCGGACGGAAAGAGCAACACTGGGACGCCGCCCGTTCTCGTCTATCCCGGCTTTAATCAGCTCATCAACGTCTACAGCATAGGCTTCGGAGACGATAGCATTGATCCGGAAATGCTCAGCGAAATCTCTGACGGGACGCTCGGTGATTACTACCTGACGGGCTCTACCGATAATCTGGATTTGAAACGCTTCTACCTGTACAGCCTGTCCACGCCGCTCGGCATCAGCATCGTCATCAACACGCGCGAGTCCGGAGTGACGACCTTTCCAATCAACGAAGGCGAAAGCAAGATGCTGGTGATGATTGGCTGGGAAGATGCTGCCCTCGCCCTGGATTTTGACCTCCAAGACCCTCTGGGCAACCTCATCACTCCGCAACAACTTCAGGCGGGCGTTATCTATCAGGCGGAAGCGGGAGCGCCGTTTGGCAGCTATACGGTGGAGAATCCAGCTAAAGGCGACTGGAAGCTTTTGAACGTGCGCCGCAAAGACAATGGCCTGCCGCCGGAGGTCGTGCGCTTCGTCGCCCTTGATCCCAACGTGGTAGCGCAATTCGGCGTAGACCACGGGCCGAGTCTGATGAACCATAAGCTGCGTTTGTATGCGCGCCTGCTGGAAGGCGGAGCGCCGCTTGATTCGCGCGTCGCAGTTAAAATCACCTCGCCGGAAAAGAGCATCGGAACATTGGTCGCCAGCCATCTGTCGGCTACACGCAATCTCGTAGACGAGCTCACAAGAAGGCTTCCTGCGGATCGCACCTTGCAGCGAAGCGACATCCTGAAAGACTACAAGCGACAGCATCATTTGGCCGCCCTGCCGACCACCGGGAGGGAGGCCGGGCTGATGCGCGTGGCGCATCCTTCCGACGCCGAGGGACAGACGGGCTACTACCAGACTGAATTTACTCCGACCGAAGAGGGAACCTATACCTTCGAGTTTCACGCGGAAGGCATGACCCGCTCGGGCCAGCCTTTCCGCCGCACCTACACTGTTAGCAAGTATGTCTCGTTCATGGCCGACCCCGAAAAAACCATTGTCGTCATGACGGCTGCCGATCTCTTAGGGCTCTTCGCGCGGGGGCTGCGCAGGTACAAAATAGTCGTCACGCCAGTTTCGGCCAACGGGAATTTGCTCGGGCCTTTCAATTCGTCAAAAATCCTCTTCAGTAAAGACGGCGTACCAATGAACCTGGAGTTAAGGGATATGATGGATGGAAGCTACGAGGCTTATCTGCTTCTTAAAAGGGGAGAAGACCCCGGAAAGATTCGACTCCGCGTAGGGAGCAGGGAGTTCCCACCTTCCCCCTTCGCACGCAGACGAGGCTGTCTATCGTCTCTCATCCGTCTCTTTCAAAGGGCTGTCTTTTAGGTGATAGACGCGTGTCTAAACAGCAGCCGTAGCCCGTAGCCCGAACGGGGCTTGAAGACATCGGGCTCTTTTAACTCGTCAAGCCTCATTTATGCAACGTCCATGCAATTTGTAATCGTTGCCCCGTGTTGCTGATCCCCTTCACTACCTGTCAGCCACCTCAAAGCAGCACCGGGGGGATTCATCCCGCTCGCATCTCTCTTTGACAGGCCGACCAACAATCTCGGAAACCAGCGCCTCTGCGAGCTGACAAACTTCAGGATGTTCCAGTACCGCCAGGCCGAGCGGACAACTGCCGCTCTTTATCAATACTTTCTCTTCATGCTCTTCAATTCGAGGAGAGCCGCCCATGGCCTCCAGAGCCTTAATGGCATTATGCAGACGGCTCTCAAAATCATTCCTCTTGTTGTCCGAATTATGACTCGCCGCTAAAGAACTGCCGACTTCTCGCAGGACTACTTCCAGCACATCATGTCGGAGTCTGCCCTTCAAGACCTTGATGAGCTGATTGAACAAAGCATCATAGGACTTAGGGAAGAGATGCTCTGCCTCCATCGTGAGGGCGTACGTGTAGTGCGGTTTACGGAATGAACGGCGAATACCCTTCTGTTCCACAAGCCCATCACGCTCAAGCGTCGCCAGATGCGCTCTGACAGCGTTGGCGGTCAACCCGAGTTCTTTGGCAAGCTCCTCGACCGTGCAAACGCTTCCCCGGAGCATCCCTACAATCTGACCACGAGTGCTGTCGAAAAAACGCGCGTCCAGTTTGGTTTTCTTCATCCTTTGACTCCTGGGCCGAAGTATATCTCTTTAATTGATGAAATACAATAAATCAAAAAACATCTTGACTTATTATGGCAATGCTGTATTTTATGAGCACTTGAGCACAATTTGTGGTCTCTGTTGAGTAAAACCCTGAGTCCACTCGTAAAGGAAGGGCGATTAGTCAATGCTGTCGAGCCGTGCAGAAGTAAGTTTGGTATCTGAAACAAGGGGGGCCGGGAACTCTTCTCAGGGTACCTGTGCGCTGCAAGATGATGGAAGGGAGCCGGTGACCTCTGTTTCCGGCTGTAGTCTGCGCAGGGAAGCGCTCACCGTAGAGCAAGTCACTTCAGCACATCTGCCTACAGAGACGGGCGATTTCAGAATCATCGGATACAGGTCACTCATTTCACCGGAAGATTTTGTCGTACTGGTAAAAGGCGAAATGCGTTCCGACCACTCAAGTCTCGTACGCATACACTCGCAATGTCTGACAGGAGATGTCTTCGGCTCTCTTAAGTGTGACTGCGGCCAGCAGCTGGGACGGGCTATGGAGTTGATTGAGGCCGAGGGGAGCGGAGTACTCATCTACCAGCAGCAGGAGGGACGCGGCATAGGCATCATCAACAAGATTCGCGCCTACGCCCTTCAGGACGAAGGTGCCGACACCATTGAGGCAAACAAACTCTTAGGGTTGGAGGTGGACGCGCGGCGCTACGAGCAGTGCGCGGAGATACTGCTTGATCTGGGGCTCAAGCGTGTGCGCCTGATGACGAACAATCCTTTGAAGCTTAGCGCCCTTCGGCAGCGCGGCTTGAATGTTATAGAGCGGGTGGCGCTAGAGGTCTCACCCACGGATACGGCTTTGGCTTACCTGATGACGAAGAAAGAACGCATGGGGCATTTACTGGTTAAGGTCTGACAGCAGAATTCAAAGAGGAGGTGTTGTGGTGACTACAGCGATTGTGCTTTTCGCAGTAGCGGCGCTCGGCGGAATCATCATGGCGATAATGAGAGTCGGTGGAAGGGAATTACCTCCGATGGGATTGGCCATTGTTCATGGCCTGTTTGCAGCGTCCGGCCTCGTAGCCCTGATCCTCGCCCTGGTTGGGAACGGGTATTCTATAGCAACAATTATTGCGCTTCTGGGCTTCTTAGGCGCGGCGGTCGTAGGCTTCTACCTCTTCGTTGATGCTTTCAGCTGTGGCTCCGTACCTCATAAGTTTGCTCGTGCGCGGCGGCGCAGTGCCTCCTGTGGGAAAGTCTCTATACTTTGTACTGGCACTTGAGGTAATAGGAGTATTATTGCTCTCAATCGGCGGATGGTATGGGGGACACCTGGTCTTTCATTACGGAGTTGGCAGTGATGGACATGAGGCGAAGTGATTTATTATCTCTCCAAGTGCCTGTATAGCCGAAGCTTCGGGCTAACTGGAGAACGAATACACACAATAGGGGGGTTGAGCGAATCATGAATGAGAATAGCGTGGACAGAGAGAAAGCCAGCGAGAATTTACCCGGCAGGCCGGTCTCGCTCTGGATAGCGACCACTCCCGAGACCGGATTCCCGCGCATGGAGGGCGACATCTCCGTGGACGTGGCCGTACTGGGCGGAGGCATCTGTGGAATAGCGACGGCGCTCCAGTTAAAGCAGAGTGGAATGAGGGTGGCGGTCATCGAAGCGGATCGTGTGGTCAAGAGCGTCACTGGCAATACCACAGCTAAAATCACTTCGCTTCACGCCCTCATTTACGACTACCTCATCAAGCAGTTCGGCGAAGACAAAGCGCGCCTGTACGGCGAGGCCCAGCAGGCCGCGATAGAAAGAATCGCGAGCCTAGTGCAGGAGCACGGCATCGACTGTGATTTTCGCCGCACGGACGCTTACACGTACACGGAACGGGAAGAAGAACTAGACCAGGTTAAGGCTGAAGCGGAGGCCGCAACGAGGCTGGGGCTGCCCGCCGCCTATGTCGAAAGCACGCCCCTGCCGTTTCCCGTTAAGGGGGCCGTAAAATTCACGGGGCAGGCGCAGTTCCACCCGCGCAAATATCTTCTCGCTCTTGTCGAAAAGATACAGGGGCAGGGAAGCTACGTCTTTGAAGAGACGCGAGCCCTGGACATCAAGGACGAAGACCCTTGCCGCGTTGAAACCAATAGGGGAACAGTAACGGCTAAATCTGTCGTCCTAGCCACGCATTTCCCTTATCATGACCCTAATATCTACTTCGCCGCCATGCATCCCGGGCGTTCTTACGTGCTCGGCTGCCGGCTCGACGGGCCTGTGCCGGAAGGTATGTACATCACCGCCGGAGAGGAAGACGTGCATTCATTCCGCTCGAACCCGACAGACGACGGTGGGGCAATCTGGATGGTTGGCGGCGAGAAGCACAAGACGGGACAGGGCGGCCCGACTATAGAGCGCTATAAGAGACTTGAGCTGTACGCGCGAAGCCGGTTCAATGTCAGCTCAATCGAATACCGCTGGTCTACGCAGGACAACAACACGGTAGATCGCGTGCCTTACATAGGCAAGCTCTCTTCGGGTTCGAAGAATCTGTACGTCGCCACGGGCTTCG
>DASVVZ010000425.1:0-6507 GCA_036389875.1 Pyrinomonadaceae bacterium | reverse complement strand
CGGTCGAAGAGGTGCTCAACCGCATCTCGGAATACTTTGAAGCGATGGAAGCTGGCCGACCCTACTATGGCGAAGACAGGCCCGGCGAGGTAGTGGAAGAAGCGCCCGTGCTGGATTCCTGCGAGGCGGCTACGGTCAATTCATAGAACAGGAGGGGTTCAAGAGATGGCGGAAGATACGAAGAAGTGCGCGCACCAGAAGTGCAATTGTATGGTGTCGGGAGAGAAGCGCTTTTGCAGCCACTACTGCGAGGACGCGAATGATTCAGACCCGACGTCCGAGTGCACGTGCGGTCATCCGGGCTGCAAGTAGCTGTGCGGAATGTGCCAAGCTAAAAGCTTATCTTCTCTCAGCTCCCGCCGGGAGCTGAGAGAAGCCAACGGCCTGCTCCTTCGTAGCCTGCTCTTCCCCAAACGAAGCGCTCGCCTGCTCAAGCGCTACGGGCAGCGCCAGCATGATGAGCGTCAGCACGAGCGTCAGGACCACGGTCAGCTTGACGAAGCCCGCTAGGGTAAATCCTTTTTTTGAAGCCCGTCCTTTTCTCATCTTCATCTCGCGTCAGGAACAGTCGCAGGCGATTTCAGCCTCTCAACTCTATCTGCGCTTCTTGGTATCGGCTGTCTCTTTAGTGGAAGCGCCGCCTGTGTTGATTGCCACCGGAGCCGGATAGCCCTTGCCCTTGAGGGCCGCGACCTCTATGACTATCTCCTTCTTTCCTTTGACCGTGCGTGTAACTTCGGGAGCCTTGTTTTCGTTCTTGTTCGCGCCCTTCTGCGGAGAGGGGCTCGGCGAAGCGTTAGCGTTTCCGTTTGACTGTGACTCGGCGTCGGTTCTGCCGCGCGCGTCGCGTGACATGTCCTTGAGCGCCGCCAGAGTCTGCTGTCTCTCCGCCTCGCTGAACTGCTCAAGGTTCACGCCGTAAGCCTGTAGTACCTGCCGCAAGTGCTCTTCCGTGTTTGTGTCGTGGTCGTAAACATCCCTGTAGATGTAGAGCTTGCCGTCCTCTACCACAATCGTTTCGTAGCGCAGGTCTACCGTGACCGTGTTGCCGAGCGAAACAGTCTTCGTCTCGGTCTTGTTCTTAATATATTCCGCGACCTGTTCCGGGCTCAGGTTTGCCCCGCCTACGCGAGCCAGAAGCTGCACGAACTCTTTCATCTGTGCGTCCGTCAACCCGACGCAGCCGTGCGAGGCGAAGCCGCCTATCTGTGACAGGGCCTTGCCGCCGTGTATGAGAGAGGGCTGGCCTATCGGAATCTTGGCTATGCCGAGCGGGTTGGCGGCGCTTCCGGCTTTGACCGGCTGGCCCTTCTTAACCTCGCTGGTCTCTTTGACCCAGGGCGAATAGGGCGGCGTCCACGTAGGGTTGAAGATTATCTGCTTGGCGTCTCGTCTGCCTGTCGGGAGCGGAAATTCCGGGTAGCCTATGCCCACCTTGTAGGTTTTGACCAGCTGGCCGTTCTCGAACACATCCATGCGGTAGGCGGGAGCGTTGACGACTATGCGCGTGTCCGTGGGAACCGCATTGGCTGCTCCTGCTGCGGGCGCGGCGTTTGAATCGCCCTCGGCACGTCCGCCCCAGCGCTCTCTTATCAGGTCGGCAAGCTGCGCCGCCTTCTCTTCGCCAATGACCTCTTTGATTTTCTGCGCGGCGCTCTCTCTCGCTCCACTTGTAGTTCCGGCGTATTCGCCCTGCCCGCCCTCGTTCAGCTTGGCGGTCTCATCACGCGCGATTTTTTGTAGCTGGGCAATCTGCTCGTCCGTCAGCTTGAGCCTGTCCTTGAGCGCGGCCTTGAAGGCTTCGTCCTCGTAGAAGAGAGCGTCCAGAACCGGCAGCGTCACCGGCATGTAGTTGACGTTCGTGCGATTTGCGCCCGCCGTCGCGGTGTTCGTCGTAGTCGTGTTCGTCGTAGTCGTATTGGCCGTCGTGCCCGTGTTGCCCGTTGGCTGCGTCGCGCAACCCACCATCGCAAGAAGGAAAGCGAAAGTAACAATCAAACAGATAAAGCGAAAACTTTTCATCCGGCTGCTCCTTGAACAAGCTGATTCCAGAAAGCGCCGCCCGAAGGCACTTTTAGACAAAGCTCTGAGGGAGCAATCTTTGTGCCTGTAAGAAAGGAATAGGAAATAAAGGGTTTTCGTCCCGAGAGACAAGGAGGCGAGCGTCGTTTGACCTATAAGCGAACGGCTCCGGCATCTATAAACCGTTCACTTCTGAACAGGCGGATTCACGGCAGATTACGGATTAGTGACGTATTCCCAGTGCCAGGGCTCGTAGAAGTATGGGCGAAAGCCGAAGCGCTCTGCGTTCGTGACCAGCCACAGGTAGACCTTTGTTTGAACCTGTATGGCGCGGTTGGAATCTTCCGTGCTGACGGGCTCTCCGCCTACATAGAGGTCCAGGGCGCGTCCAGTGAAGTGAGGGCTGTTGATAGCTAAGCCTGCGGTTCCGGCATTTGGAGACTGCCTTCGCAACTGCTCCTGGTACTCGCGCGAGCGAAACGCAGAGACCACCTTGAGGAACTTTTCCGACGGGGCCAGTTCCTCGTTTCCTGTGACGGCGAGCTTCAGCGACTTGTCCCTGATGGCTTCCGCCAGCATTCGCCTGTAGGCCGCGTAGGCTTCCGTCTCAACCTTGCGCAACTCTTCCGGCCGCATGGGGTCGTATAGCTCTGCCGCAGGAATCATCAACAGTCTGTCGGGCGTGGGGTAATCCTTCTGCTTGATGCGGCGAGATTGCCAGGTGGTAATCATGACGGCCAGCGTCGCGTTGTCCAGCACCCCGTTCGCGGGAAGGCCGACAGACTTTTGCCAGCGCGACAGCGCCAGCGCGAACTCCGCGCCATCGGGCGAGCTTTCGGTTCCTATCAGGCGACGAATCAGAGGGACGTACAGGTACCAGCCCCTCTGCTGCTTGCCTCCGAACGTCCAGCTTAAGCTATTTTGCAGCTCCCGGTTCTGGGCCGCAGCCGCTTCGAACTGCGGGTCAATCTGAGTCTGAGAGGCGCTGGCGGGCGAAGGCGGCTGCTGCTGCGGCTGGGGCGGCGTTTCCGTGGAGACGTTGGAAGAGATTATGGCCGGGGCTGGTGTCTCCATCACCACGGCGGGCAGCCCGGGCTCCGCCATGGGCTTGCTTGAATTCATGCGCACGATGGCCGCCACGCCTGACACGGCCAGAAACGAAACGAGGGCAATCAGTAGAATCTTATGTCGCCAGAAGCGCGCTCTCATAAGCCCGGGCCTCAAGCGGCTTTACGCCCCTTCTGCAACGCGCCGCGTCTTTCGACACGCATGCTCGAAGCGGAGAGCAGGTCGCGCGGCGTCTCAATGGGCACGGGCCGGGGCTGAGCGCGCATCCTGACTACATCTTCGAGCAGCTTGTCTTCCGCATCACGGTTCTCCGCCAGCCGGTCGCCCTGATCCAGCATGACGAAGGCCAGCTCACCCGCGTCCTCCGTATAGACGATGCCCGCCAGGCTCACCATTCCGCCGTCGACTTCGGGCGTGAGCGTGCCTGTCTTACCCAGCACTGCGCCTTCCAGAGAACTGCCCGTGAACCTTCTTCGCAGCGTGCCATTATCCTCGTCTGCCACCGGTAGAATGTCCGAGGGCTTCATGCCATGCCGCCTGGTCTCGTCAACGAGCGCGCGCAAGACCGTCATGATGCCGCGCGCGTTCATGCGGTTCTGCTCGCGGCCGGAAACGGTTGAAAGCTGCACTTCCGCGGGCGAGAGCTTCAGCTCGTCTATCAGAAACTGCTGTACGGCGGCCGGGCCTCCGATTAAATTGCCCACTCGCTCGGCTGTAAAGTTGCTCGAATGAGCGTTCATGTAAAGCAGGACTTCGCGCAACGGGTGCGAGTAAAAGGTTAGAACTATCTCGCCCGCGGGCGCATTGCTGGTGGCCGCTGCGGGCTGCGCGCCTTCAAGCTTCAGTGCCTTGATTAAACGCTCCGCGGACTCTTCCGGCGAGTTGCTGAAGTTGAAGCAGAAGTCCTGCGAGACGTTAAGGGTGCCATCCAACCGCTTTACGCCCATGTCGCGCAGCTCCTTGGCAATCATGTTGGCCGCCGCATCGCCGAAGGTCGGCGCTCCGCCCATGACGTAAAGCTGCCCGTGAAAAACTCCCCTGTCGTCCAGCGTGCCGTCCGCGTAGACCTTTACCTCGAACCTGTAATCCGGCCCGAGCCTCCTGAGAGCTGCGAGCGAAGTTACCAGCTTGATAATCGAAGCCGGGTTGAAGAGCTTGTCCGCGTTGTGCGAGGTGATGACGCGGCCCGGAGCCAGCGTCTCTACCAGCATCGCGTGCGTTTCAGGATCCTGATCATGCTCGCCGTACCAGGAGGCTATATCCACCTCAGGCTTGACGACCGGGATGGCTGTGGCGGGCGCGCTCGGCGGCGGCGGCGTCGCCGGCTGAGACTCGGATGATTGCGTAATGACGCAGGAGCTTGAGACAGAGAGCAGCAGGACAGAGGCGATAAACGCCAGAAGCCGCGAGCGAAGATTTTTCCTGTCAGCCCAACGATTAATCATGGCCTTAAATAGAACTCTGCCGGACGCACGGGTACATTGAAAACCCAGCAACCCGGCGTCCTGCTGTCTGAATACACAACACCAAACTCTACGTCGGTAGAAAGGTGGCAAGACGTATGCCATGTGTGAGGGGGCTGATGATTAGCTCAACTGATACGCCGCGCATCGTCGTCGTGCTCAAGCCCCAGCGGGCGCGGAGTAGTGCCTTCGAAGAACCAGCTGGCGCCGACCTTCAGGCGGTGATGCCAGGTGGGAAGCCTCGAAGTGTAGAGGGCGAAGCGGGCCTGGCGCGCCAGAGCGCCGCCCATGGCCTTCTTGCCCGAGAGCACAGCCGCGCGCTCCGTGCCGAGGCTCACGGCCTCGCCCAGCTCTTCGAAGCGCTTCGTGTGAAGCTCACGGCCAGCGAGCAGCGACCTGATGTTGCGGGCCGCTAGCGACGCCTGCTGAAAGGCCAGCTGCGCCGTGCCCGCCAGAACGGGCGCAACGTCATCCATGTAAGCTATGTCGCCGAGCGCGAAGACCTCTTCGTGCTGTTTTGTCTGAAGCGTGGGGCGAACCAGAATCATGCCGCGCCGCTCCTTCTCCAAATCCAGTTCTTCCAGAAGCGGGTTCATGCGGACGCCCGCAACCCAGACCACCCCGGCCGTCTCGACTTCCGTTTGCTCGCCTTCATGCTCAAAGATGAAGCTCTTTTCGTCCACTCGTACGACGCGGGTGTTGGTGTGAACTTCTACGCGAGATTTCTTTAGCGCGTCCTCGACGAAGGTGCGAATCTCGTCGCCCATTCCGGGCACAAGACGGTCGCCCATCTCTATAATCATGACGCGCGCTTCGCCCGAGAGCGCGCGCCGCCGTATGGCGTCGTTGAGCAGGTCTGCCATCTTTGAGGACAGCTCCACGCCGCTCGCTCCGCCGCCCACTACGGCGAAGGTCAGCGTGCGGCGAACGTCCTGCGGGTCGCGCTCGGGCGGTATGCGGTCAAGGGCCTGAATCATACGGCGGCGAAGCGAGTCGGCGTGCTCAAGCTTGCGGAAGGGGAGCGTATATTCTTCCGCGCCCTCTACGTTCCAGAAGTTGGTCACACCGCCCGGGGCCAGCACCAGCACGTCGTATTCAAGACGGCGAACTCGCCCCGCCACGGAAACCTTACGCCCCTCGAAATCAATCTCTGTGACAGCGCCGTGCATCACGCGAATCTTTTCGTCCAGCAACTCCCTGTAGTGCGGAGCAATGTGCCAGGCTTCGACTTCGCCCGAGAGATACTCGTAAAGCAGCGGCTTGAAGAGAAAATGGTCTTCCGGCGTGATGAGCGTGACCTCCGCGATGCCCGAAAGGTCCAGCGCAGTAAAAAGCCCGCCAAAGCCTCCGCCCACAATCACTATCCGCGCCTGTTTCGTCGCCATAGGCTTGTCCCTTTTATCTTTATCAAAATTCCCGGCTTCGGCTCAGCAGCCTTTGGTAGCCAGCACCACCAGCACGACCGTCAGCACGCCCGCCACGAAACCGACGATTGCAAGCGAAGCCTTAGCCGGTTTTTTCTCATTATCGCCCATCTGATTGCCCGCTTTCCTCAATGCTTTTTCATCTTCAGCTCCTGCTCGAACTCTTCTTCAAACTCTTCGCCCTCTTCGCGCGCCTCCTCCAGTATGGACTCCTTTTTAGGGAAGAGAAGCGAGAGCGTGATGGAGAGGATGAGCACGCCGCCTATTATGCCAAGCGAGATTCCTATAGGGAATTTCCCGCCGAAGGCGTCGTTGAGCCAGAGCATCTTCAGGCCCACGAAGACCAGCACAATCGCCAGCCCGTACTTGAGTAGGTGAAATTTATCCACGGCCCCCGCCAGCAGGAAGTACATGGCGCGCAATCCCAGTATGGCGAAGATATTCGAGGTGAAGACTATCAGCGGCTCTTTCGTTAAGGCGAAGATGGCCGGGACGGAATCCACCGCGAAGACCACGTCCGTCGCTTCCAG
>DASVVZ010000424.1:0-9948 GCA_036389875.1 Pyrinomonadaceae bacterium | reverse complement strand
TCAAGCTCGCTCGTCGCACTTGGGGCGGGCGCGGTCGCCGTGCTTCTCTCTAAATCGGCCATCGCTTGTGCCTCCCTTATGAAAAGTGATGAGTAATGAGTGATGAGTACTGAGTGGAAGAGTCTTTACTCATCCCTCAGTACTCAGTCCTCAGTACTTTTTTATCGTCTGCTTCCGCGAAGCAGAAGCCCCAGCACGAAACCTGCTGCGGCTGAGATAAGCAGTGCCTGGCCCGGATTCTGTCGTGCATACTCTTTGGCTTCAGTGGCGACCTCAGAGAAATCCTTGTTGCGCAGCTCGCCCAGCTTGTCGCCGACCACGCTCACCTTGTCCGAGACGTAATCCTTGGCCGTGGAGGCCGCGCCCGCAATCTTCTGTCCGTATTCCTGTGCGGTCTGCGCAAGGCCCGTAGCCGCGCCCGCGCCCTGGCCGCCGCCGGCGCCCTGGCCGCCGCCACTGCCCGTGGTCATGCTCTGGCCCGCGCCGGTTCCGCCCGCTCCCGAGGTGCTGCTGCTATCGCGTGTTGTTCCGGCGTCGGTCGCGCCTGTGCCGGCGCCGCCCGTGCCCTGTCCGGGGGTTGATCCACCTGACGAAAAATTCTGTGACATTTCTCTTCTCCTTAAAATTCTAAAATTTATCCTCCGACCTTCCGTCTACGTCCTCATCGAAGAGAGAGCGCTCTGAGAGAGAGTCTGGAAGAAAAACGGCTCATTCCCGCCGCTTGAGAGCAAACAATGTGCCGATGCGGCCCGACCCCCACCGAAAGCAAATAAAAGCGCTTTCGCTTGAGAAGGCCAAGTCTGCCGCTTAACCATTTTGTTGCGAAAAGGTACGTGTAAAGATAGCGCAAAGCTCGGGAACAGTACAGGCATTTTCGTCAAATTACTGTCGCAACAAGGTTAATTTTCCTGAAACCATCCCCGGCTTGACACCGTATATTGAAGGTGGTAAGTAAGTACTTACTTTAAATCGCCGCCAGAGAATATTTAATGAGTAAAGAACTGAACCCCTCCAAGAGTGTGCCCGCAACGCCGGCTGCGGCCACCTCACGACTGTCTGCGGAAGAGCGCAGGCGCGAGATCGTACGCGTCGCCGTCAAGCTCTTTTCTCAACGCGGTTTTCGCGGCACGACCACCAAGGAGATCGCGCAGGCCGCAGGGGTCTCGGAGGCCATAATCTTCCGCCACTTCGCCACCAAGGAAGAACTTTACCGCGCCATCATAGACCACGTCTCCTGCGAGGGCGGCATAGATAACCCGAGCGAGATAGTCGGCGACGCCATACGCCGCAAGGACGACCACGCCGTCTTCGAGGGCCTGGCCTTTCATGCTCTACAGCATCACGAGGACGACAAGGAGTTTCAGCGGCTGCTGCTCTACGCGGCGCTCGAAGGGCACGAGCTGGCGCAGATGTTCTGGGAGCGAACTGTCCATGAGTTCTACGAATTTTTGGGCGCTTATATAGAGGAGCGGCAGCGCGACGGCGCTATGATTGAGATAGAGCCGCGCGTGGTAGTTCGCACATTCATAGGAACTCTCATTCATCACTCGCTCAACAACAACCTATGGGACCCTGAGCGCCGCCTGCTTGATATTTCAAACGAAGAGGCCGCGCGCTCCTTCACCGAAGTCCTGCTGAAGGGCGTCACCGTTCCCGGTGTAGAGAAGAAGCGTACGGCTCGCCGCACGAACCTGAATCAGAGAAGGATTAAGAAGAAACAGTCGCGATGATCTCCCGAACACAGGTAAAAGCATTAGCACTCCTTTTAGCTATAACGGGCCTCAGCCTGTTGGCCGTAGCCTGCAACCGCTCCAGGGCGCAGGCCAACAAGAACGTGACCACCACGACGCAGCAGGTGACGGTCGTCGAAGTCACCACGACTCCGGCCATTCTCAGGCAGTTGCCGCGCTTTCTTGAAGCCACCGGCAGCTTTGCCGCAGACGAGCAGACGGACGTGGCCCCCGCCACCTCCGGCAAGGTCGTATCGGTCGGCGTTGACCTGGGAACCTTCGTGCAGAAGGGAGCCGTTCTCGTCCGGCTGGACGATAGAGACTCGCGCATACGGCTTGACCAGGCCACGGCGCAGGTCGCTCAGGCGCAATCCCAGGTAAGGCAGGCCGAAGCGCGTCTCGGCTTGAGGCAGGGGCAGAGCTTCGACCCCGAGCGGGTCGCCGAAGTCGCTTCAGCTCGCGTGGCGCTTGAGCTTGCGGAAAAGCAGTTGCGGCGCTTCGAGCGCCTGATAGAGACGGGCGACGTGTCCCGCTCCTCTTACGACCAGCAGAAGGCGCAGCGCGACCAGTTGCAGCAGCAGCTGGAAGCCACGCGCACGCAGGCCAGACAGAATTACGCGGGCATACAGACGGCACGCGCGGCCGTCGATGCCGCACAGTCGCAGGTGGCTTCAGCGCGCAAGGCAATAGCCGACGCGGTCGTGACAGCGCCCATCGCGGGCTTTGTCTCAGACCGCCCGGCGGACATAGGCGAATACGTCACGCCCTCTTCAAAGATTGCTACGATTGTTCGCACCAACCCTTTGCGCATGCGTATAGACATCCCCGAGCAGGCCGTCTCGAACGTGCAGGTAGGCCAGAGCGTCTCCGTCACCGTGAGCACCTATCCTGACCGCACCTTCTCGGGCCGCGTGCATCACATCTCGCCCAGCGTGACGCCGAACTCGCGCACGCTGACGGTAGAGGCCGAGGTGGATAACGGCGACAATCTGCTGAAGCCCGGCCAGTTCGCCACCGTGCGCATACTTATGCCGCAGAGCGACCCGGCCGTGCTCGTGCCCCTGCGCGCCGTCAAGACCGAATCGGGCACGAGCCGCGTCTTCGTCATTAAAGACGGCATAGCTCAGCAGCGCCTTGTGCAGCTGGGTCAGGCGGAAGGCGACCTGGTGGAGATTAGAAGCGGCGTGGCCGCGGATGAAATTGTTGCAACCAGCAACGTGGAGCTATTGAACGACGGGATGCCAGTACGGCAATAAAGAGATTGATTCATCGGTTCATTGATTCATTGAAAAAATGAACCGATGAATCAATGAATGAATATTTACCATGCAAAAGCTTGCTGAAATCTGTGTCCGGCGTCCGGTCTTTGCGACGATGCTGATTCTGTCGCTGACGGTGGTCGGCATCTTCTCGTTCAAATCTCTGGGCGTGGATTTGTTCCCGAAGATCGACCTGCCGACCATTACCGTGACGGTCATCAACCCCGGCGCGAGCCCGCAGGAGATAGAGACGGAGATAACCGATAAGGTGGAAGGCGCCGTCAATACTATTAGCGGTATCGACGAGCTTCGCTCGACCTCCGTCGAAGGTGTCTCGCAGGTCTTCATCACGTTCCTGCTTGAGAAGAACGCGGACATTGCTGCGCAGGAGGTGCGCGATAAGGTTAACCTGATCGTCTCCGACCTGCCCGACACGGCAGAGCAGCCCATAGTGCAGAAGCTGGACACGGACGCCGCGCCGGTTCTTCGCATAGCTGTCTCCGCCCCTCGCTCTTTGCGCGAAGTCACGGACGTAGCCGACAAGAAGATTAAGGAGCGCATAGAGTCCATCAACGGCGTTGGCAACGTAGAGATTGTCGGAGGCCGCGAGCGAGAGATTCAGGTCTGGGTTGACCCGGACAAGATGCGGGCCTTCAACGTCACTGTGGCCGAAGTCGCCGCTGCCATGCGCCTACAGAACCTGGAGGTGCCGGGAGGCCGCGTCGACGAAGGTGCGCGTGAGCTGACGGTGCGCACCATGGGGCGCATTCAGAATCCCGCCGAGTTCAACAACGTGGTCGTTGCCACGCGCGGCAACTATTCCGTCAAGCTGAGCGACATAGGCTACGCTGAAGATGGGGCGGAAGAGCAGCGAACTTCTGCCAAGCTGAACGGACAGCCGGCCGTGACGCTGGTCGTCTCGAAGCAGTCCGGCCAGAATACGGTCGCCGTCGCCGAGGCCGTAAAGGAGCGTCTGAGGGAGATAGCGCCGACGCTTCCCGCTGGCTTTAAGACCGAGATAGTCGGCGACCAGTCGCTCTTCATCAAGGCATCTCTCGAATCGATCGAGACGCACCTGATAGAGGGCGGCATACTGGCCGCGCTCGTCGTCTTTATCTTCCTGTGGAGCATTCGCTCTACCTTGATAGCTGCTCTGGCCATCCCCACCTCCATCATAGCCACTTTCGGACTGATGGCTGCCATGGGCTACACGCTGAATCAAATCACCATGCTGGCGCTAACCCTCATGGTAGGCATAGTGATTGACGACGCGATTGTGGTGCTTGAGAACATCTACCGCTTCGTCGAAGAGAAGGGGATGCCGCCGTTCCAGGCCGCGATTGAGGGAACTAAAGAGATAGGTCTGGCCGTCATGGCCACGACGCTCTCGCTGCTGGCCGTCTTCCTCCCCGTAGGCTTTATGGGCGGCATCGTCGGCCGCTTCATGTCCTCCTTCGGCCTGACCGCGAGCTTCGCCATCGGCGTCTCTTTAATCGTTTCGTTCACGCTCACGCCTATGCTCGCGGCGCGCCTGATTAAGCGCAAGGACGACCCGCTCCCGGCCGATGTCGGAAGCGAGCCTTCCGAGAGCGAGCATCTGGTCGCCGCGGCGAACGAGTCACGCGTCACGGCCAGCGAGCCTGAGCCTACAAAGAATGTGGAGGATACCCCCTGGGTCGAGGACGAGCCGGCCAGGGATTCCATCAAGCCGGACGTGCCCAGAAGCGAGCATTCTTCAAAAGAGTCTCGCTGGTATCGCCCGGTTGATCGCACCTACACGGCCATGCTCAAGTGGTCTCTGGCTCATCGCTGGATGGTGGTGGGCCTCTGCGTGCTCGTCATTGTGAGCATCTTCCCGCTCTTCATGTTCGTCGGCAAGAACTTTCTTCCCGTAGACGACCAGTCGCAGTTTGAGGTGAGCGTGAGAGCGCCGGAAGGCTACACGCTGGCGGCTACGGACGCCATAGTCGAGCGCATAGCGCGCGAGATAAAGGGGCTGGACGGCGTGACCGATACGCTCGTGACCATTGGCGGCGGCCAGCAGCAGCTTGTCAACAACGCTTCCATCTACATCAAGCTCAAGGACATTAAGGAGCGCGACAAGACGCAGGACGAGTTGATGGTCGCGGCGCGCAAGATTCTTGAGAACTACCCGAAGGAGCTGCGCACGAGCGTCCAGCAGGTGGCGGCCATCTCCGGCGGCGGCTTCCGCAACGCGGACATTCAATACGTTATAGGCGGCCCCGAGCTGGATAAGCTGACGCAGTATTCCGAACAACTGCTCGCCAAGATGAGGACTATTCCCGACGTGGTGGACGCGGACTCTACGCTCGTACTGGGTAAGCCGGAGCTGCGCGTAGTGATTGACCGCGCTCGCGCCGCGGACCTGGGCGTGAGGGTAGGCGACATCGCGCAGGCTCTTAACACGCTCGTCGCCGGTCAGGAAGTTACCACCTTCAACGAAGGCACGGACCAGCGAAACGTGCGAGTGCGAGCCATAGGCGAGTTTCGCACCAGCGTCGAAGGCTTGAGCCGCATGATTGTTCCTTCGGCTAAAGTCGGCTGGGTCTCTCTGGACAATCTGGTGCGTATAGAAGAAGGCACGGGGCCTTCCGCCATTGACCGCCTTAATCGCCAGCGACAGGTATCGCTTCTGGCGAACGTCCGCCCGGGCGGCTCACAGGCGGCAGTCCTTGAGCGCATGAATCAGTTCGTGCGCGAGCTGAACGTAGACCCCGCTTACACCACGGGCACGGCGGGTCGCTCCAAGGAACTCGGGCGCGCTGGCTACTACTTCCTGCTGGCCATAGTCCTCTCTTTCGTCTTCATGTACATGGTGCTGGCGGCGCAGTTCGAGTCTTTCATACACCCTGTGACTATCCTGTTGACGCTGCCGCTTGCGATTCCATTCGGCATCCTGAGCCTGCTTCTCACGGGCCAGACCGTGAACATCTTTTCCGGGCTGGGGCTTCTGCTGCTGTTCGGCGTGGTTAAGAAGAACGCCATCTTACAGATTGACCACACGAACGAACTCAGGGCGCGCGGCATGGACATATACGAAGCGATTATTCAATCGAACCGCGACCGTCTGCGGCCCATATTGATGACGACGATAGCGCTCGTGGCCGGCATGATGCCGCTCGTGCTGTCGCGCGGCCCCGGCGCTGGCACGAATCGCTCCATAGGCGTGCTCGTAGTCGGCGGGCAGAGCCTCTGCCTGCTTTTGACTCTTCTGGCCGTGCCGGTCTTCTACTCGCTCTTTGACGACCTGGGCCACAGCCGCGTGTGGGGCGCAATCGGCTCAAGAGTAAGAGGGACCTTCAGTTGGGCAAGACGCAAGGCCGCGACTGCTACGACATCGTTCCTGGGACTGTTTGGTAAATGAGGTAATGGGCGAGCGCTCCTGATTCAAAGCGCGCCCGTGAAAAGCTTATTCGAGTTATGAAACTCTCCGGTCAAATTTTTACGATTCGCGTTCTGACGGCTTCGGCGGTGCTGCTATGCCTGACTCTATTTGCGGGCGGCGCGGCGCAAGCGCAGACACAGCCGGGCGCTGCTCCCAGCCAGCCCGTCACGCCCGCGCCTTCTGCCAACACGCCTCCGGCGACAACAGCGCCGCCTTCGTCCACGAGCGGCGCGAGCATCGCTCCATCCGGAAACCAGCCGCAAACGACGGCTCCTCCGGCTGGCTCCAACGCGCGGCCGCTAACGCCGCAGGGACAGGTGGAGCAGAGCGTGCAGCCGACGACTCAGGCAGACCAGCAGAGCCGTGGCACTACTGCTGCGCCCGCCACTCAGCCGCAGCAGCCGCGGGGCACAGGAGGCCCGGGGATAACTTCTATACCGACTTCGGACAGCCTGCCTTCCGGCAGTAGTCCCGCTACGAACAGAGAGCCGTCGCCGCTTCAGTCGCAGCCTTCGCAGCAGCAAGCGCCATTGGTGCAGCCGCCGCCCGCTCAACAGCAGCCCGGACGAGAGAGCGTGCCCGCTACGGCCGCGCCTGACCAGTTGCCGTCAGTGCCTGCGGTTGCGCCGGGCTTTCGCGCGAGCACAGGGCCTTTCCCCGAATTGAACCGCGTGGGCGTGGACATGGCCGAGCAGCGACCCATCTCCATACGCGAAGCGATAGCCATGGCCCTGGCCAACAACAAGGATATAGAGGTCGCGCGACAGAACGTGCGCATAGCCGAGTACGACCTGCTCGGCGCTCGCGGGGCCTACGACCCGCGCTTCTCGTCGCTCTCCTATTACGAGAGGACGGAGACGCCCGCCACCAGTTTCCTGAGCGGAAGCTCAACGGGCTCCGTCACGCAATACGACCTGACGGGCACTCTGCGTTTTGAAGGACTCGCGCCGAAGTACGGCGGCGGCTACCGCGTGGATTTCTCCAGCATAAGGCTGACCACCAACAACCAGTTCACGGCGCTCAACCCGCAGTATCCGACGGCGCTCACCTTCAACTACACGCAGCCAATCTGGCGCGGCCTGCGCTTTGACGCTTACCGCCGTCAGATTGAGGTGGCTAAGAAGACTTTGAGCCTGACGGACGCGCAGTTCCGCCAGCGAGCCATAGAGACCATCACGAATGTGCAGCGGGCTTACTGGGACCTGGTCTTTGCGCTTCGCAATCTACAGATTCAGCGCGACGCCGTGAGGGACGCGCGCACGCAGCTTGAGCACAACAGGCGGCTCGTGACCGAAGGCATGCTCGCGCCGATTGACGTGGTTGCGGCTGAAGCGCAGGTCTCAGGCTTTGAGCAGAGCGTCTACACCGCGCTCGAAGATGTCAATCGCTTTGAGAATAATCTCAAGAACCTGATTGTAGAGAATAGGGACTCCGCGCTCTGGAACGTCTCGCTGATACCGACTGACCCAGTTGATTTGAATGCTCCGCCGGTGGCCCTGCCGCAGGCCATAGAGACGGCGCTCGCCAACCGCCCGGAGCTGAAGCAGTCCGACATAGTGCTGGCCATAAACGAGCTTGACCAGCGTCTTTATCGTGAGCAGACGAAGCCGCAGGTCGACTTGATAGGAAGCTACGGCGTGGTCGGGAACTCGGGCTCGCTCAACGCGACGGACCCGACCGCGAATCCCTTAACGAGCGCGAATATAGAGATACGCGAGCGGCTCAACCAGCTTCTGGCGATTCAGGGACTGCCGCAATTGTCGCCGCCCGCGCAGGCTACGATTCCTGAAAATCTGGTGGGAGGCTACCCGCAGTCTCTGCTGAATCTGGGGGCGAACCGTTACAACAACTTCCGCGTGGGCGTGCAGCTTAACCTGCCGCTTCGCAACCGCACCGCTCAGGCGCAGCTCGGACGCTCGCTCGTGGAAGGCGAGCGCATTCAAACACAGCGCACGCAGCTTGAGCAGTTGATTCAGATTGATGTCCGAAACGCCCTTCAGGCCGTACGCACAGCCGAATCCCGCCTGCGCGCGGCTGCCTCTGCGCGCCAGGCTTCCGAGCAGCAGTACGAGAGCGAGCAGCGTAAATTCGACGCCGGACAATCGACGCTCTTCCTGGTGCTGGAGCGACAGACGGCCCTGACGACCGCGCGCGGCAACGAGCTGCGTGCGCAAACGGACTTGAATAAATCGATCGCGGAATTGCAGCGCGCCACCGGCAACGCGCTCGAAGCCAATAACGTGACCGTCAGCGTGCGTTAAGAGTTATGCAGGGATTTTAGAGAGAGAGAATCAGTTGCGTCGTGAACTGTGTTGCGCGGAAAGCTCGTCTCCCCTATCTGTTGCACCGTCACGACCAGGGAGACCGCGAAAGCTTTGGGGCGAAGCTTCGCGGTCTCCAAAATTTTGATTCGTTAATCTCTTCTCTATCTGCTGATTCTGATTTCGGCCGCCGCGGCCTGAACCGGGTAGGACATCAGCACGGGGCCGTGCGTGAAGCGTGCGCTGACACGGTCACCCACTCGAAGCTCGTCGAATGAGACGGCCTGCCCGCGCTCTTTTCCGGTCATAAGATTGATGCTGGTGGCGGAAGTTACGCGCACCACCGCCTTGTCGAATCTGGGGCTGTCTTTGCTGTTTCCTTCAATGAGGAGGGTTCCGAGAGCGTCCCTGTTGACTGCGCGCTCGGCATCCGAAGCGCGCGTAATCTTCCTGATTCGCCCCTCTATGTCGGCCCTGCCGGCGGCCTTGCCGTCAAGGTTAATCCTCACCCAGAGCGGGAAGTGATCCGAGTACCTGACCTTTCTATCCACGCCGTAGTCGGAGGGCCTCAGGCCCCTGAGCCAAATCCAGTCCAGCTTCAATTCTATGAAGAGCGTCTTCCACGTCTTCATGTGGTTGGGAAACGGCGTCTCGAAGCCCGCCTCGGTGAAGAGCCGTGTGGTGTTCTCTATGGCCTGCGGCTCAAGCGTGTTGAAGTCTCCCATGACGACTGCGGCCGTGACCTTGGGGTAATTCTTCAGGTCTATTAAGGCGGCTTCCAGCTGCTCGCGCTTTTTCTGTGTGGAGATGCGCGTCTCGCTGTGCAGCGAGTAGGCGCGTATCAGGTGAGAGCCTACGCGAAGGCTCGCGCCTATTCCTGCGCGCCTGCGCCCGCCGGGCCCCTCGTGCGGCAGCACCAGCCGCACCACGTCCGTCAATTTGTAAGGACTCAGTATCGCGACGCCCGTCTCTTCTTCACGCTCATCGCTCGTTTGCGCGAGCGGCGGGGCAGCCCAGGCGTAATACATCCCCAACTCGTCGGCAATGAGGCGCGCCGTGTTCGTATTGCGCGAACGCTTCTTGTTTCTGTCGGCTTCCTGAAGCCCTATGATGGCGGCGCCGCCTATCTCCGGGTCGCTCTTCAGATGGTCTATTATCCCCTGCAGGTCATCGCCGCTTCGCCAGCGCATGTTGTAGGAGACTATCTTAAGCTCCGAAGGAGAAGCGTCGGGCGAAGACAGGCGTGCCGCTTTGCCTGTTTCCAGTAGTTCCGTGCTCTGTTGCTGCGCCGT
>DASVVZ010000423.1:0-14921 GCA_036389875.1 Pyrinomonadaceae bacterium | reverse complement strand
GCGGCCCAGTTTGAAGCTCTTCAAGATGAAGCCTCAAAGTCTATAACCTTTAGGGCCGCTCGTGCGGGAAACAAATCGGTCGCGCAAACCGGCCACTAAACATAGACCACCGCGCCTGCCACAGCCCCCTCACAAAAGGATGAAACGCGGGCGCGTCTAAAGTAGATATTTAATTGGCCAGCAACGAGCGCAGTCTATGCCGCACTGCCCCGTAAAGTCAAGCGTAAAATCGGTTACAAAGTAGTTGCGAAAGTAAATTCTTTACAACGGCGCACGAAAACTTACGACCTTTTGTAAGTCTTAGCTGCGGGCAGCGCCCTGCGGCTCGTTGACCACGCCGCCGCCGCTGCTCTGGGTGCCGCGCGGCCCGCGTCTGGGAGTCGTCCCGCGCGGCGCTCCTGCAGTCCTTTCGCGCCTGGCCGGGGTGGCCGCCGGCGCACGCCTCGCGGCTCTCTCCTGCAACCAGACCATGATGGGACTGGCTATGGCTATGGTCGAATAGGTTCCGACAATCGTGCCTATAAAGAGTGCTATGGAGAATCCCCAAAGAACTTCGCCGCCGAACAGGACCAGGGCCAGGACTGAGAGGAACACCAGGCCGCCCGTGATGATGGTTCTCGAAAGCGTCTGATTTATAGCTTCGTTCGTCAGCTCGTAGAGCGAGGCGCGACGGCGCAGGCGCAGGTTCTCGCGCACGCGGTCGAAGGTAACGATGGTGTCGTTGACGGAGAAGCCTACCAGGGTGAGCAGCGCCGCTATTACAGTCAGGCTCACTTCCCACTGGAAGAGGGAGAAGAAGCCCACTGTCACCAGCACGTCGTGAAAGACCGTGATGACGGCAGCCGCGCCGTACGTCCACTCGAAGCGGAAGCCTATGTAGAGCAGCACGCCCACGAGCGCCAGCAGGGTTACGATTATCGCTTGGTTGCGCAGCTGGCGGCCGGCGACCGGGCCAACTGCCTCAGTCTGTATAATCTCGTACGCATCTTTTTCCGCGCCGAAAGTATTAAGGGCAGTGCGAGCCTTAGCGCCGCCAACGTCCACCTGCGACTGCGCCTCTCCTCCGGCCTGGCCCTGCTGCGGGACTTTTATCAGCACTTCTTCCGGCCTGTCCGTGGACTGCACGACCGACTCGCCTATGCCTGCCGCGCTGAGCGCCTGTCGAATGGCATCATCTGTCGGGCGATTCTTCAGGAACTTGACGGTGACGACTGTGCCGCCCTGAAAATCCACGCCGAGGTTGAAGGCTTCGGTGCCGCCCGGGATGAGTTGGCGTACCATCGCGGAACTGAGTCCGCCCAGCATAAGCGCGGCCGAAAGCAACAGGAAGATTCGGCGCATCTTGAGCCAGTCGTAATTAGCGTTCTTGAAGATTTGAATCATGATAACTATAAATCCGAGGTCTCAAGTTCCAAGTCCAAAGTCCCAGGTTAAAGACCGCTTCTCGGGACTTGAGGCTATTAAATACTGAGCGACTCCACGTGCTTTTTACGACCCAGCACCCACATGAAGATGGTGCGCGAAACATAGACGGCGGAGAAAAGATTTGCGAGCAGGCCCAGAACGAGCGTGACCGCGAATCCGCGTATGGGGCCGGTTCCAAAGACGAACAGGAACAGGCAGGCCACAATCGTAGTGACGTGCGTGTCTATGATGGTCGCAAAAGCTCGCGCGAATCCCTGCTCCACAGCCGACGGAACGGTCTTGCCCGTCTGCCATTCCTCTCTTATGCGCTCGAAGATAAGCACGTTCGAGTCAACCGCCATGCCTATTGAGAGAATGAGGCCCGCTATGCCGGGCAGCGTGAGCGTGGCTTTGAAGATGATGAGCGCCGCCACCGTCAGGATGACGTTCAGCAAGAGGGCCACGACGGCGTTCACGCCCGCGCCTTTGTAGTAAATGACCATGAACAGGATGACGAAGATGAGCCCGGCGGCCGAAGCCGTGACGCCTGCTTTGATGGAGTCCGCCCCGAGGCTTGGTCCGACTGTTCGCTCTTCTATATAAGTGATACGCGCGGGAAGCGCACCCGAGCGGAGCGTGAGCGCCAGGTCGTCGGCGGACTGCTTGGTAAAGCGCCCGCTAATCTCGCCGGAATCCGTAATCTGCGATTTGATGTAAGCTATGGATTTGACTTCGTTCTCAAGCACCACGCCCATGTACTCGTTGATGCTCCTGCCAGTCCAGTCGCCGAACTTCTGCGCGCCCGTGGGCTTCAGGGAGAACTGAATCTGGTAGTCGTTTGAGCCCGCGCGCGAGGTGACGGCCTGCGCGTCTCTAAGCTCTGAGCCGGAGATCACGGGCGGATACTCTACTACGACAAAGCTCTTGGGCTTCGGCTGATTAGGGTCGGTCTGCCCGGTCGCGCTGGTCGGCTCGTCGCGCTCGCTGTAGGCCAGCACTTTTCTGGTGGCAGACTCCTGCCCGCCGATGGAAGCCATGGCCTCTTCGCGGGTAGCGTATTTCTGAACGGATGCGGGACTCGGCGGGCTGATGACGTGCACCAGCTCAAGACGCGACTCGCCCACCAGCAGAGACTTGATGCGCTCAGGGTCGTTGATGCCCGGCATCTGAAGAAGAATCTGATTCGAGCCGGGAGCGCCGTGCGTCTGTAGAGTGGGCTCCGTGACGCCGAAGGCGTTGATGCGGCTGTCTATGATTCTCAGGGATTGGTCGACCGCTTGCTGAGAGAGAAGGCGCTGTTGCGCGTCCGGCAGAGTCCAGGTCAGGAGGCTTCCCGATTCCGCCTGCGTCCAACTGCTCAGGTCAACCTTCTTCTGAACGGCCTCCAGCACCTGCTTGTTCTTGGAGGCGTCCCCGGTATCAAGAATTATCCGGTAATTCTTAGTGGCCGCTTCGGTGCGCCAGTCCTTGACGGGGAGACCGCCATCCTTGGCCGCCTGCTGCGCCGCCGCGCCGTTCTCCTCGGTCAAACGCTTCAGGTACTCGTCCGTCTGAACCTGCATGACCAGGTGCGAGCCGCCCCTGAGGTCCAGGCCCAGGTTTATGTTCTCCGAAAGACTCTTCTTGACACCGGCCCAGGTAAAGTCCTGGCGTGTGGGCTTTCGACGCGGCCCTATGACTATGTAGATGGCAGCAATCGTCACCAGAAGGATAATAATAACGCGCTGCAAAAGGCTTCTCTTCTTCATAATGCAATCTTCGGTTTTCAGCTCTCAGTTTCCAGTTTTCAGAAAAAGCCGGTCGGTTCTTGCTGAAAACTGGAAACTGAGAGCTGAAAACTCTTCTTTTATTTCTTCTCTTCTTCTTCCTGTTGCAAACTGGCCACGGCCGAGCGCGCGATTTCCAGCATGGACTTGTCGGCGGTGCGCATAATCAGGCTGGTTTCGCGCACGCTCTGGACTACGCCGATGATGCCGCCCGTGGTAACGATGCGGTCTCCGGCCTTCAGACTGGCAATGGTCTCCTGCAATTCACGCTGGCGTCGTCTCTGCGGCAGGATAATCAGCACGTAGAAGACGCCGAAGATTAAGACCCAGGGCAGTATGAGCGTCAGGAAACTGCCTGCGCCGCCGCCTTGAAAGAAGATGAAGAATAGAGTCATTTCGTTTTTTTAGAGTTTGGGGAATGTAAATTCCGGGAAGACGCGCGCACAAGCGAACTCAACCAGAGGGCCGCATTGGCTATCCAGAGCAAGCCTTGAGGCCCGCTCCAAACTACTCGACTCCAGAGCCGATTCCCTCTAGGAACTCCCGCCGAAATCGCGTGAAATCGCCAGAACGGATAGATTGCCTCACGCGTCGCATGGTGTCAAGGAAGAACGCAAGGTTATGGTGCGTCAGCAGTATGCTGGCCAGCATCTCGCCCGTCTGGTAGAGGTGGCGAAGATAAGCGCGGGAGTGTCGGCGGCAAACCGAGCACTCGCAAGTCTCGTCCAGAGGGCGCGTGTCCTCTACCCAGCGCGCATTCTTAATATTGAGCTTTCCCCTGGACGTAAATGCCTGGCCTGTGCGGCCGTTGCGTGTGGGCAGGACGCAGTCGAACATGTCCACGCCACGCGACACGGCTTCTACGAGATCCTCTGGCGTGCCCACGCCCATGAGGTAACGCGGCCTCTCTTCGGGCATCGCGGGCGCAAGCTCTTCAATCACGCGGTACATGACGCTCTTCTCTTCGCCGACGGAGAGGCCGCCGATTGCATAGCCGTCAAAGCCTATCTCGACGGTCCTCATAAGGCTTTCCCTGCGAAGGTCAAGATGCGCCGCGCCCTGAATGATGCCGAAGAGAGCCTGAGCGCCCGTCAATCCCTGCGCCGGCTCAAGACGGCCCGCGTCCATGCCTTCGCGCTGAAGACGGTCGAAAGCCCTGCGCGACCTCTCGGCCCATCTGGAGGTCAGCTCCATGCTCGTGCGCGCGACCTCGTGCGCGGCTTCGCCGGGCGCGCACTCGTCAAAGACCATAACAATGTCGGAACCGAGGGCCGCCTGCACCTGCATGGAGACTTCGGGCGAGAGAAAGCGAAGCCCGCCGTCCACGTGCGAGCGAAACTCCGTTCCCTCCTCGGTAATCTTTCGCAGCGCACCCAAACTCCAGACCTGAAAGCCTCCGGAATCGGTCAGAAGAGCGCGCTCCCAGCCTATGAATTTATGCAGCCCGCCGCAGGCGCGAATCACTTCCGGCCCGGGCCGCAGCCACAGGTGATAGGTGTTGCCGAGGATGATGCGCGCGTCCATCTCCGTGGATTCGAGCGCCTCAAACCGGGTCGCCTTCACAGTCCCTGCCGTGCCGACCGGCATGAAGACGGGAGTTTCTAAACTGCCGCGCCGCGTTCTCAGAACGCCCGCGCGCGCATGCCCCTCCCGCGCCAGTGTCTCAAATCGGATAGCCTGTTCGTCCATTATTGTTCAGTGCAGAGTTTGACGCGGGGACAGCGGCAGCGGGTTTGCTTCTTTTGTGTCGGGCTGTAAGTCGTCGTCTTCTACTATTGGAACTCTGAATCGCTCCGCGCTTAAGACGGGCAGGTGTACGGTGAAGGCTGCGCCCTGTCCGTCGCTTCTGGCTTCGACGTGCCCGCCGTGCGCTTCCACTAGTTCTTTGACGAGAGCCAGGCCTATGCCGAGGCCGCCGTGCCTGCGCTTTGAAGAAGCGTCCGCCTGGCGGAAGCGGTCGAAGACGAAAGGAAGAAAGTCGCGCGGGATGCCTTCGCCCGTGTCGGAGACCTCCACGACGATCCAGCGAATAGCTTCGCTCTCGCCGTCGTTGATGAGGATGCCCGTCGAATCTATCAGTCTGGAGCGCACGCGTATCGTTCCCTCTTCGGGCGTGAACTTGATGGCGTTGTTCAGAAGGTTCCAGAGCACCTGCTGTATGCGCTGCGAATCGGCCATGGTGAGGGGCAGGCGCTCGTCCAGCTTCACTTCAAGATGCTGGCGGCGCTGCGAGACCGCCTGGCGCACGGCCTGCGTGGCCTCTTCTATGGCTTCGTTGATGTCGCAGGGCCTTCGCTCAAGATTGAGCCCGCGGCGCTGTATGCGCGACAGGTCAAGCAGGTCTGAGATGAGTTGCGTGAGAGCAGTCGTGGAATTGCGTATGACGCCTATGCCGTCCGAGAACTCTTCGTCCGTCTCTATCAGCTGGTTTTCGGCCAGAAGCTCAACCCAGCCCTTGATGGCCGTGAGCGGCGTTCTCAGCTCGTGAGAGAGCGTGGCGAGAAACTCGTCCTTGAGCCGGTTGGCCTCGCGCAACTCCGTAATCAGCCGCGCGTTTTCCAGCATAGAGCCGACCTGCGTGGCCACGGCCGTCAAAAGGTCAACGTCGTCTTCGGCCCAGCGCCTGTAGTTGCGGGTCTGGTGCGCGCTGAGCATTCCTATGACGCGCCCCTGATGAATAATGGGGACGGCCGCAAGGCTCTTCAGGCTCATACGCTCAAGCAGATCTTCAAAGCCGGCCGAGAGAGGATGCTCGCGCATGTCCGTCACCACCATCGGCTGGCGGTGCGTTCTAATCCAGTAAGGAACCGGCGTGCGCTCCCTGACCTCTTCGTCCTCCGTGATGGAAGCGACGCCCTCCCGGCACCACTCGCCGAAGTAGTCGGCGCGGTCGTTGTCGGCAAAGAGCATGGCGACGCAACGGTCTGCGTCGAGGATTTCGCCGACGCGGCCGACAACGACCGCGATGGAATCCTTCGGGTCCGTTGCGCGTTGCAGGATAAGAAGCAGCCGGTTGACTATGGCTTCGCGCTCGGCCTGCGCCTGGATGGTCTTGAAGAGCCGCGCGTTGGCTATTGTTTCTGCGGCCTGCGCGGCGAATATCTCCAGCAGCCTCATGTCGCGCTCGCGGAAGCCGCCCGGGCGGTTCGCAACGTAGATGAAGCCGATCAGCTCGCGCTTGATTCTCATAGGCACGCTCAGGGCCGAGCGAATACGGTAGCGCGCGACGAACTCAGAAGCGAAGCGGTCGTCGCGCGCCGGGTCGTTCGAGAAGAAGGGCTCGCCCGTCTGATGTATATGTGCGTCGGAGCTTTCGCGGCTGAGCCTGAACTGAAATTCTCGCGTCAAACTTTCGGGCGTGTTGTAGCCGGGAGCCTCCGCGCGCACAATGTCCTGTCTTCTATCGTAAGTCGCAATTAGGCACATCTCGCCCCCTACGAGCTGCGCGATTGATTCGGCCAGCGTCCCGTATATTTCCGAGGTCTCGGTCAGGGTCGAGAAGATGCGCGAGATTTTATAAAGCCCTTCAAGCTCTTCGCTGCGGCGGCGGCTGACGCTGTAAAGCCGCGTGTTCGTGAGCGCCACGGAAATCTCCCTGGCGACAGTGCCGAGCAGCTTCACGTCCTCTTTCGTCCACACACGCTCGCCGCCCGTGGCGTGAAGCTCTACCAGCCCGCGCGGCACGCCGGAGGTAAAGACGGGCGCGGCCAGCACGGAACGCACGCCCAGAAGCGCGTAGAGATTGCGCAGCTCGCCCTCTTCAATCTCTTCGATCCTGGAGACGGCGACCGGCTCTTCCGAAGAGAGCACTCGGCCCGCGTAGGCGCTCGAAGAGAGCGGCACCCTATGGCCTCGCATGGACGGAACGTTTGGGCCGGCCAGGAACTCGTAATCGACCAGTGCGTAGCTCTCTTCGTAATTATCGAGGAGGCTTATGTGGCAACGGTCGGCATGAAGAGCGCGGCCAAGG
Source organism: Pyrinomonadaceae bacterium (assembly GCA_036389875.1). GTDB lineage: Bacteria > Acidobacteriota > Blastocatellia > Pyrinomonadales > Pyrinomonadaceae > JACVRN01. The sequence continues at coordinate 7,781 of DASVVZ010000423.1, read as the reverse complement.
TCGTCAACCGTCTCCTGAAGCACGCTGGAAGGGTCAAGCGAGCTTGAGAGGCGACGCGCGATGCGCGCGGCAAGCTCTTCGCGCTGCGCGGCCGCTTCCATCTCGCGCGAACGCCGCTCGGCCTCTTCAAGCAGGATGATTTTTTCGATGGCTATGGCGAGCGGCACGGCCAGCCGTTCCAGCGCCAGAAGATGTTTACGCTCGAAGGCATCGGGCCTGCGGCTAGTCAGGTTAAGACTCCCGATGGCGCGGCGCATGGAGAAGAGCGGGCAGCAGACGGAAGAGCGGAAGCCTTCGTGCTCAAGGTCAGCGTAAAGGTTGAAACGCTTCTCCTGTGCGAGGTCAGGGATGACCACCATCTCGCGGCCTGAAAGCGCGAATTCCGTGACGGAGCCGTGCATGGGCGCGACGGCTCCGACAGCCAGCGAGCCCTTGTGCTCGCCGGAGATCGCAAGCACGCGTAAGTTCCTTCCATCATCTACGGAGAGCGCAATCGAAGCGCGGTCAAAAGGGACGAGCGCGCGCATCTGCTCGGACGCCAGGTTGAAAACGTCGTCGATCGTGTGGCTGCTGTTGACGGCAGCCACCACGCGATTGACTACCTCAAGCTGCTCCGTCGCCTCGCGCAGATAATCGAAGAGAGCGCTCATCTCAGCGCTGGTGATGACATCCGGCTCGGCCTCCTGCCGTCCCTCCTGACTCAGCGTTCTGACAATGCAGAGCTGTGAGTTGCGCCCGTCCCAGCGGCAGCCGAGCCGCTCTATGCTGACGTGCACCGGATGCTCGCCGTTGACGAAAAGCGTGGCGCGCTCGTAACGCCCCTCTTCATCCTTGCCGTCGAAATGCAGAAGCGCGGAGACGGGAATCCCCTTGACGTTCGAGCAGGTGCGAACGGCGAGCGCGGCAAAGCTGTCGTTGCAAGCTTCTACACGCCAGCTCTCTTCGTCAATCACCAGAGCCGGGTCGCTCATGTGCTCGAACAACGAGACGAAATCTCTATCGGGAGTGCTCATAAAAACTCGGTCGTCGGAAATCAGAGGTTGGAGGTTAAAGAAACAGAGCTATTAACCTCCGGCCTCCGCCTTCCTGATCTTCTTCTTGTGTCGTTCTATGAGGCGCAGGGGCGTGGCAAAGAAATCGAACTCTTCGCGCAAACGATTCAGCAGGTATCGCTCGTAGGAGAAATGCAGGCCGGGCCGCCCGCCCGAAGTAAAGACTACGAAAGTCGGGGGGCGCACGCCCGCCTGCGTCATGTACTGCACGTGCAGGCGCGAGATGCCGCCCCTGCCGGGCGCGGGCGCGCCGCCTCCGCGCGGCTGCGATACGTTGCGCTCGAAGAACGCGTTCAGTTGTGAAGTGGGGATGCGGCGGTTGCGGGCTTCTCTGGCGCGCAAGGCCAGGGGCAGGATTCTTTCTACGCGCTGGCCCGTCAAAGCCGAGATGAAGACGACGGGCGCCCAATCCAGAAACTTCATCTTGTCGCGCAGGTCTCGCTCGAAGGCGGCCGGAGTCCCGGTCTCTTTGTCAGGCACGGCGTCCCACTTGTTGACGCAGATGATGATGGAGCATCCAGCGTCGAGAGCGTAACCGGCTATGTTCGCGTCCAGAGCGGCCACGCCCTCCGTGGCGTCAATGACCAGAAGCGCCACGTCAGCGCGCTCAAGGCTCTTGCGCGCCATGATGACTGATAGCTTCTCTGCCATCTCATCGGTCTTGCCCTTACGGCGTATGCCGGCCGTATCGACGATGCGAAACTTCTCTCCCTCGACTTCCAGCAGGGTGTCCACGGCGTCGCGCGTAGTGCCGGCAACGGGCGAGACTATGACGCGCTCTTCGCCGAGCAGCCGGTTGAGCAGCGACGATTTGCCCACGTTCGGACGCCCTACAATCGCCAGCCGCAGCTCCCGCCTTGTCTGCCCGTCTTCCTCGCCTTCCTGCGCCTCTTCAAAGCCCGCCACGATGGCGTCCAGCAGGTCGCCCACTCCGTCGCCGTGCTCGGCCGAGACGGGCACCACCTCTTCGAAGCCGAAGCGGTAGAACTCGCCTGCGTCGGCTTCGAGCTTGACGGCGTCGGCCTTGTTGGCCGCTACGAGCACGCGCTTGCCCGTGCCGCGAAGCAGCTGCGCTAATTCCTCGTCGAGCGGCGTCGCGCCGCGCCTGACATCCACCACCCAGACAAGCGCCTGCGCTTCCGAGATAGCAGCCGAAGCCTGCTTCAATATGTTCGCGGGAATGACGGCATCGTCATCCGGCACTATGCCCCCCGTGTCCACTATCCTGAAGACGCGGCCCGCCCATTCGGCTTCGCCGTAAATGCGGTCGCGCGTGATGCCCGGCTCGTCGCCGACGATCGCCCTGCGCTCGCCCGTCAGGCGATTAAAGAGCGTGGACTTGCCTACGTTTGGGCGGCCTACTATGGCTACGAGCGGAAGCACACGTCGCGCGTCCGGGCTGTCCGTCTCGGACACAGATGCGCCCGCGCCATCTTCCATAGCGGCTCCTTCTTTTATCTCTTCAGAGTATTCTTCGCCCGGCATCTCTAAAATCCCTGGTTCAAACTTTGGGCAAGATTTTGGTGGGATGAAAGTAAATGTCAAAGCCAAGTGTAACGCGCGCGGCGCTGTGGCCGCAAGTATTTCCTTCACGGGGGCGGTGCTGCATACTGTATATTCGATGAGCAACCGGCTCTGTTATTCTTGTTCCGCTGACGGGAGAAACCTTTTGATGAAAGTGCGCGAGCATAACCGGGACGCCTGGGATAAAGAGGTAGAGCGCGGCAACGAGTGGACTCGGCCTGTGAGCGCAGAGGAGATTGCTTCGGCCAGGCAGGGTAGAGTGAGCGTTCTTTTGACGGAGACGAAGCCGGTCCCGCCGGACTGGTTCCCTCCCTTGCGGGGGTTGGAGGTTCTCTGCCTGGCATCGGGAGGAGGTCAGCAGGGCCCCATCCTCTCGGCCGCGGGCGCGCGCGTCACTGTCTACGACAATTCGCCTAAACAGTTGGAGCAGGACAGGCTAGTGGCTGAAAGAGAAGGGCTTGAGCTTAAGACAGTCGAGGGCGACATGAGGGACCTTTCCGCCTTCGCGGACGAGAGCTTCGACATGGTCTTTCATCCCTGCTCGAACCTGTTCGTCCCCGACGTGCTCCCCATCTGGCGCGAAGCTTTTCGCGTGCTCAAACCGGGCGGCACGCTGCTGGCAGGCTTCGTCAATCCGGTGCTCTATATCTTCGACCCGGAACTCGGCGACCGAGCCATACTGAAAGTCAGTCACAAGCTGCCTTACTCGGATTTGACGAGCGTGACGGAGGAAGAGCGCGAGCGCCGTATTTCGAGCGGCGACCCGCTTGAGTTCGGCCACACGCTCACGAATCAGATAGGCGGACAGACCGAAGCGGGCTTTCACATACAAGGTTTCTACGAAGACCATCACCGCCAACTGGAACTGGCTAAATACACCCCGACCTACATAGCCACGCGTGCCTTAAAGCCTTCGAAGCAGTAGAGGGCGGCCAATTAATCAAAGGCGAGCCCGGACGCAGATTATGCTTGAGGCGAATTGAGCTTTGCATCATAATCGGGGCCACAATCTTAGTTCTTTCTTCTACGACCGTAAGAGGTAGCCTGTATGTACTGTCAACAATGCGGGGCGGAAGTCGGAGAGGCCAAATTCTGTCGCAAGTGCGGCGCACCAAGCGGCACCGCGCCGCTCTCCTTACAGCAGGCCGTGCCCGCCGCGTCACCGCCCGATTATGAGAAGGGCTTCAAAAAGCTGTTCATGGGCCTGGCGTTCCTGACCATAGCCATCTTCCCTATCTTCACTAGCGGAAAGTTCTGGTGGTGGATGCTCTTTCCGGCCGTCCCGCTACTGGCTGCGGGGATTGGTGAATTCATGCGCGCGCGCCACGCCCCGGCGCTCCCCACAGCACGCGCCGCATCACTCACCGCCGTAGAAGGACGAACGCGCTCGCCCTCGCAGAATGAACTGCCCCGCGCGCGCGACACTGCAGAGCTTCTGCCGCAGCCGTTTAGCGTGACGGAAGGCACGACACGCACCCTGGACAAAGGCAGAGCGTCGAGCGAATAAATTCTCAGATTCTCTTTGTGAAGGAAGATGCGCTGGCGAATCTTCAATCCGGCAACATGGAAGCGCGAAAGCGCCACTGTCTCCGAGACAGAAATCGCGCCTCATCTTCTGCTGGGCCGCCGCGGAGAAGAGCTGGCAGCAGAGTTTCTGGAGAGTTCCGGCTATCGTCTGGTCGCGTCGAACTTCAAGCTTCCGGTGGGCCGCTCGCTGAGCGGCGCAGTCGTTCAAGCCGAGGTTGACTGCATAGCCTATGAAGACGCAACGCTCTGCTTCGTTGAGGTCAAAACCCGCTCCTCCACCTGGTTCACCACGCCCGAAGCAAACGTAGACCTTCGCAAACAGCGCCAGATAACACGAGCCGCGCGCGTCTACAGACGCCTCTTCGGCCTGATGAATGAGCCGCACCGCTACGATGTCGTCACAGTCGTCCTTCCACCCACAGAAGGCGGCCTGGCTTCGATTCCGCAAATTGAGCTGCTGCGAAATTTCTGGACGGACGAAAAATTCCGCAAGCGCCACTGGACGTCCGCCACATACACAGACTTCTAATCCCCGGCAGCCTCGCTTGACAAGCGGACACGAATCCGTAGAATTAGGAGTCCGCTTATGCGGGAGTAACTCAGTGGTAGAGTGCGACCTTGCCAAGGTCGAAGTCGCGGGTTCAAATCCCGTCTCCCGCTCTCTGAAAAAGATGGGGCGGAGGGATAAAGGATGAAAGGCTACATCGCCCTATTTCATCCCTCAACCCTCCGCCCTCATCACTATTCCCTCCGGGCGGCGTAGCCAAGTGGTAAGGCAGAGGTCTGCAAAACCTTTATTCATCGGTTCGATTCCGATCGCCGCCTCCATTATTTTCAATAACTTAGCGACAATCTAAAATCTTCTCTAATACCCGACTGTAGTAGGAATTGTAGTAGGCTTTTACAGTTCATTTCTTAAAAGCTATCCTTTTACTGCTATGTACTTCTCTATCTTCTTCATGGCGTTGAATTGATGCTCTTCCGTAGGGTGTGCATACCTCAAGACCATCTGCACCCGGCTATGCCCTAGCAGAGCCGCCAATGTGACCAGATCAACTCCAGCTTCAACTGCTCTAGTTGCGAATGTGTGCCGACAATCATAGAGCCGAAACGGTTTCAACTCGGCTCGATCTATTGCGCCTCTGTGAGCGTTATTCAACTTCACAATAGGCTTACTTGCATCACTACCGCCCCGTCCGCCTGCAAAGAGATAATCCCCCTTTGCTTTTGCTAGCCGCTTTTCAAGTAATGCTATTGCACGCGCCGTTAAAGGTATCTTCCGGCGTGCAGCTTTTGTCTTACCGAATGGAATAGCCATATACCCTTGCTCAAGGTTTATGTTTTCGCCTTTCAAGCGGCAGATTTCTTCTGGTCGTGCGCCTGTTTCCAACATAAGTATCGCAACGTCTTGCAAGGGCTGACTTGCGGCCATCAGGTAAAGGCGTTCTTCATCCTGAGATATGACGCGCGTTTGCTCATTGTTTTCAGCTAGAAACTTCACGCGAGAAACAGGATTCGCTTTAGTCAATACATCAGACTTGATGAAGTAGTTAAGCATCATCTTCAAGCAAGCCAATTCACGGTTGACTGTAGCAGGCTTCAATGCCCTGTCTGTCTTAACGGCTACTCCCAATTTCTTGACCTTCTTTGCTGGCGCGTTTTTCTTTTGTTTGATTCGCCATAGCTTGAATTGCTCAACATGCTCAGGCTTGATCTGGTCAATTGATGTTTCTTTGAAATAGCGCAGCAAGGCTTTGCTGCTTATCTCATAACGTCTATATGTGGAGGATCGCGCAGCATGTTCATGTTTTGACCAGTTGAGAAAATCTTTCATTGCTGCGCTGAATCTAGGAACAGGTTTCTTTGCCTCAAGCCCTACTTCTCCCTTCGCTAACTGTGTGCGATACGCGCGCTCAACATCTGCCGCATCTCGCTTATTTGTGCATTTGGTTGTCTTCTGAACGTGATAATCATCAATCCAGAAGTTCATCCACCAAACGCCTCCGCGTTTGTATAGGGTCATTACCTTTCATTCTCCTTTCTAATTTGGTCATCTTCACTGGTGGAGATTTCGTTTTTCTGTCTCTGTTTCCTTAGCTTGGAAAACTTTGAATAGATTTGCCCCCTTTCTTCTTTGATCTTCCTTGACTGACGTTGACGTATTACAGCTGAATGCATTTCAGAGCAGCACTTTTTATCTTTTCGGTTCGCCCAAAACAGCTTTTGACAAACTAGGCAAGTTCTCAAGCGGGAGATCTCTACGCCTTCCATTATCTCAGTAAATTTGTCGGGCTGACGTCGTATTTTTCCATGTTCATCTAAATAAGCGTATTCAACAAAAAGCACTCCTAAAGCAACGTCGAGTTGCTTACCGACATACGCCTCAACGTTTTCACCGATCTTTGCAAGCTTATAAAGATTTTCCCGTATCCACTTAATTTTTTCATAAATATCAACAACCCTTTTATGTACTTCAACTCTTCTAATCCAATACTGAGTTTTCACTTCAGGATTATCCGGGGCCGAAGGTAATTTCTGTACCCATGCATTAAATTCCTCGAAAAGCTTTTTTGTTGCCCAGTGAATAAACTCTTGAAATTCCTTTGGAAGGGTTTTTAGATAAGCTCGAAAAGCGTCTTCTTGGTTCTTATAAATTTCTATCCATTCTGGACTACCAGGCTGGGCTAAAGTAAATCTCTTTTCGGTAAGTTCAGGTACGTTTTTAAGCTGAAGATCAGCCGGAAGCGTATTTGAAATATCAATCAGATATTGAAGACCAGACTTACAAGCATATCTCACCCTTTTTCTGCTCTTTGTTGTCTTCAATTCCTTTCTTTGCTTTTGTTTAACCATTAGGTTTGCTGTCTTTGGTGTGTCACGCTTTCTTGACAATGGGGAGCGGTACAATTTCCAAGCCGATTCATGAAAAATCGTTGCATAGATTAGCATTTTTCGTATTATAGCATCAAGGAGTTTCTTTGAGAGGTATGAAGAGATATGCAAACAAATGTGACAGCACAGCGTATAGCATGGAGTCTGAGAGAGATTTCTGATGCTACTGGTTTGAGTTTGGGCTTTCTCAGAAATGATGTGCGCCGGGGAACGCTGCCGATACGGAAATTCGGTCGAAGAGTTTTAGTTTTAGATGACGACCTAAAGACTTATCTAAGCAAAGGGAGTGGTAAAGAAATTGATGTACGCCCAAACACAAGCGGAAATCAGTCTCTCTGAGATTCAGGCTGAAGTGGCGCATCTGGCGGCGGGTCGCTCGCCCGTAGCTCACACTGACATTTTGCGCGAAATTCTGGATGCCCTGAAACCAGTTGACTTCCGCCTTCTAGCTGAACTTGATGATGGTGAAAAGTTACCGCAAAAGCATCAAATCGTGCTGTGCGTCTCGCAATTGCTCGATACTGTAAGAGAACAGGATTTTGACCTTGCTCGCAAGCACGATTTTATTTTCGCCTTCAACGGCGCGTTCTGGCACGAGTTTGATCGCGACACCCTAAAGACTTTTCTCGGGCAGTGTGCCGAAAAGATGAGTGTCAACACTCTAGAAGCACGGCATTACGAGTTCAGAGATAAGCTATACAAGCAGTTTCTATCCGCCGCCCATTTCGAGCCAGTATCATCCGACAACAAAACGGTTTTGATAAATCTGCAAAATGGTACGTTTGA